>JAURKU010000003.1 GCA_030831605.1 Rhodoluna sp. | reverse complement strand
CCGATCGATTCTCTACCAAATCAGTAATTCCAATTCTTTCTTTAATCGCCGGTGCCGCCGTACTTGCGCAAACACAACGACTTGATACTTGGGCAATTCTCACTTTGCTTTTTATTTCAAACACCTGCTATTCAATAATTGGCCCAACTTGGGCAAAACTTACCCCACTACTGGCAAGAAAAGACGATATCAGCCGCGCCATGGGTACTATCCAAAGTTACTTTTCCCTTGCCGGTTTATTCGGTCCCGGAGTGGCTGGAATTCTTGTTTCACAAACCGGCTACGTGGTGACTTTTCTAATTGACGGAATCATTACTGCTTTGATGGCAGTCGTGCCATTTTTGATAGGGGTCACGCACCAACCAGAAAAACTCAAGGCCGGTGAAAAAGCCGAGATGACCAAAGGCTTTAGCTTTATGATGCAGAATAACCTGCTCAGATCACTGATCATCTTGGTTTTCACTATGGTGCTTTGCCTGAGCGTAGTAAATGTTGGCGACGTATTCTTACTTACCGACGTCCTCGGGGCCGATGCCCTTATCTACGGTTTGGTCGGTTCATTCTTTGCGGTGGGAACTTTGCTGTTTAGCCTTTTTGCTGGCGCGAAGAAATTTACAGGTAAGCAGGAACTTCAAATCCTAGGTGTCGGCATGGCCATCCTCTCGCTGTCTGCCCTAGGGGTTGGTATGGCAGTGCACTACTACATGGTGATGGTCATTTGGTTCATCACCGGAATGGCCAATGCCACCATCAACAGTTACGGGGTTGGCATGATGATCAAGGTAACCCCGCACGAGGTGCAAGGTCGAGTCTTTGCCGCTTTTGGAGCATTGGTCGCTATTGCCAGCATTTCTGCAATGTCTTTGGCTGGTTGGCTGATAGCTGCATTTGGAGTGCGGGAAGTGTTCATCGTGGCCGGCATAGCGGCATTTATAGCGTTTTTGAGCCTATTCCCAACCGTTTATAAAGAACAGCTAAAAATACTTAGAGATCCCGCTTAGGGAATCCGGTGTAAAGCTGCTGCGGTCTACCGATCTTGGTCGCTGGATCATGGTTCATCTCGCGCCAGTGTGAAATCCAACCAGGTAGTCGTCCAAGAGCAAATAATGCAGTGAACATTCTGGATGGGAAACCCATCGCCTTGTAAATTACACCGGTGTAGAAATCAACATTCGGGTAGAGCTTTCTGGATATGAAGTATTCATCAGCTAGCGCTACCTCCTCCAGCTCCTTGGCAATATCCAATAGCGGATCGGAGACACCAAGATCGGCAAGAACTTTATCTGCTGCTTCTTTGATTATTCTGGCGCGAGGATCCATGTTCTTATATACGCGGTGGCCAAAGCCCATCAGCTTAACGCCGTCTTCCTTGTTCTTTACTCGCTCGATGTATTTCTTCACACCTTCGCCAGATTCACGAATTTCTTTAAGCATTACCAATACAGCTTCATTTGCTCCACCGTGCAGTGGACCAAATAAGGCCGAAACACCAGCTGAAACTGATGCAAAAAGGTTTGCTTGGGAAGAACCAACTAAACGAACTGTTGCAGTTGAGCAGTTCTGCTCGTGGTCGGCGTGCAAGATAAACAAAGTGTCCAACGCTCTGGTTACCACCGGGTTTTGGATGTATGGCTCTGCCATGTTGCCGAAGGACATACGCAAGAAATTCTCGACATAGCTAAGCGAGTTATCTGGATAAAGTAGTGCCTGGCCGAGTGAGTTCTTATGTGAATATGCAACCAGCGTTGGCAACTTGGCTAGCAGTCGAACCGTTGAAAGTTCCACCTGGTTATCGTCGTGCGGGTTGAGAGAATCCTGATAGAAAGTTGATAACGCTGACACGCTGGCTGCCAAAACACTCATCGGGTGAGCATTCTGCGGCATTGCGTGGAAGATGTTTTTGAGATCCTCGTGAATCAAAGTGTGATGACGGATATTGTCATCCCAGTTTGCTAACTGGTCTGCAGTTGGCAGCTCACCGTAAATCAATAGGTAGGCAACTTCAATGAATGTCTTTTTACTTGCTAGCTGCTCGATCGGGTAGCCGCGATACCTGAGGATTCCCTCATCGCCGTCAATGAAGGTAATTGCAGATTTGGTGTTGGCCGTGTTTACAAATCCCATGTCGTAGGAGTTGAGCCCGGTCATTTGGTTCAGCTTGGAAAAATCAATAACTGAGTCACCATCGGATGCTGAAAGTATAGGAAAATCCGCCGAACCGCCTGGGTAATTAAGCGTTACTTTCTGCTCGTTCTCACTGGACAAAGGGCATCTCCTGATAGTTGGTTTAACTATTTAACTTTATGGCATTACTTAGCCGATTGGCACCCTCTGCGATTTTGTCATCGGTTGCGGTAATTGAGAATCTGACATACTCACTGCCACCCGCCTCATAGAACTCACCCGGCACGACCAATATACCCAGCTCAGCCATTCGCCTTACCGTCGACCAGCAATCTTCGCCTAGGCTTGCCCATAAATACAAACCAGCCTCTGAGTCACTGACCGTAAAGCCGTAATTCTTCACTGCAGAAAGTAATAAATCACGTCGAGAGCGATAGATCTCGCGTTCAACTAAAACATGCTGGTGGTCTCCTAAAGCTGCAATAACTGCCTGCTGAACCGGAGCGGGCATCATCAGGCCACTGTGCATTCGAAGATTCACTATCGGTTGAATTAGATTTTTATCCCCTGCTGCAAAGGCTGCTCTATAGCCTGCCAGGTTTGATTGTTTACTAAGCGAATAGAGCACCAGTAAGTTTTCCTGGTTTCCATCAGATACCGCTGGATCTAATAATGATGGAATTCGAGTTTCCGCCCACTGCCCCCAACCTAGTTCGGCGTAGCACTCATCCGAAGCTAGCACCGCACCAAGTTCTCTTGCTCTTTTGACTGCTTTTCGCAAAGCTGGGACATCCAAAACTTTTCCGTCAGGATTTCCTGGTGAGTTAAGCCAAATCAATTTTGTGTTAGCTGGCCATTCATCGGGATCATCAGAACTTATGATTTCTGCTCCAACCAAACTTGCCCCGACCACGTAAGCGGTATAGGCAACTCTCGGTTGAACAACAACATCGCCTTTACCGAGACCTAAAAACAGTGGCAAAAAAGAGATCAGCTCTTTTGAGCCAATGCTCGGCATAACCTGATCGGTGCTGAGATTCGGAACTGCTCGCCGTAGCGCAAACCAGTCAACTATGGCTTGGCGAAGTTCAAGCGATCCAGCAGTTGATGGATAACCTGGCGCGTTAGTTGCTTGAATAAGTGCATCTTGAATAACTTGCGGGGTTGGATCAACCGGCGAACCGACGGATAGATCAACCATTCCGTTTGGATGTTGCCTAGCTATTTCCTCGTATGGCTTTAGTTTCTTCCAGGGGTACTCTGGCAAGCCGTCAAACATGAACTACTCGCCCTGTGGCGGTAATACGGAAACTACTTCGTGATCGCCTGGGATAGGGCCAACCTTGGCTGCGCCTCCAGGAGATCCGATAGTGCTGAAAAACTCAACGTTTGCCTTGTAGTAATCGGCCCACTGTGCAGGCAGGTCGTCCTCGTAATAAATTGCCTCTACCGGGCAAACAGGTTCGCAGGCACCGCAGTCAACACACTCGTCCGGGTGAATATAAAGCATGCGGTCACCCTCGTAGATGCAGTCGACCGGACACTCGGCAATGCAGGCCTTGTCTTTGACGTCAACGCATGGAAGGGCAATTACATAAGTCACTTTTATTTAATCCTTTTAGTCTCTAACTCAATTATCTAACTAGAGATGCGGCTTATTTGATCTAGCGCGCCACTTAGCCAAATCAATTCTTGGGAAGACAGCTGCCACCAGGCAGATCAGCAGGGCGAATAGCACATAGCGATTACCGTTTTTGTTATCGTCGATAAAAGCGCCAAAAGTCGGATTTCTAGATAGCCACCAAATAGCAAGGGTCATCCCAGCATTTAATAGATATAGCGCTCCTCTTGAATTTCTGAGCATACGAAGTCCAAAGGTGATTGAAGCGGTTGCCCCTAAAGCTAAATAAAGCCCCAGTGGCGATTGTCTTCCATTATCGGCAACTATGTCGTGCACGTATGCTCCGGCATAGCCTAGAGCCAGCCCAAGTGGTAAACCGAAGGATGCCAAAACAGCTGGTTTAAACCAAGGCAGGATATTTGGGCTAGCCAGACGAAGCCGCTCAGGCTGGTCGAAACGGAATTCAATACCGTCTACCACCGAGTAGGTATCGCGATATATCGACACCTGCGATGCGTGGGCTGATAGCGCTGCCTTTTTCAAATCAGCAGTTTTCTCTCCGCCAACCGATACATTAGCCCGCTCACCCGGTTCAGCGATAACCCAGAACGCTGGCTTTTTGCCTCTAACTTGCTTGCGAAAACGGCGCATTGCCATCGCTGTTGCATCGTGAGTTTTTTTGTGATCCGGATGCCCCCAACCACCTTTGGAGTTATAAGTGATTACCGCATCGGGCTTAAAACTTTGCATAACCTGGAAGATGTCGTCCGCGACAACCGGGGTTGAGACAGCACTGAGCGACATTTCATCAACCCGCAGTGGAGTTGTTGGAACGCCAAGGTTTCCGATGCGAACACCGCTGTCTAGATAAGCTCTTGTGCCGGCAAACTTGAAGTTTTTCACACCGAGTGAAGCCATGGCATTTTTTAGTTCTCCAGCGCGGAACGCCCCCATTGCAGCACGATTAGCTTCAAGGGATTTTAATTCTTCGAGTTTGGCCTTGCCGCGTTCGCCTCTGGTCAGGGTAAGCAGGAAAACCTCTGCACCGCGTTCGATGGCATCGGCGATCACGTGAGCTGTTTGTAAAGACTCATCGTCCGGGTGCGCGTGCACCAAGAGGATGCGCTTGGCAGTGAATCTTTGTTTAGCCATAAGAAAAACCTTAGTTTAGAACCTTAAGCCTATTGACGATTAGCCACCAGCAAGGGTAGATTAACTTAGGTAACCCTAACTTCGAATGGTCTGATAACCATCGCGAAAGGCATGTGTGCTCGCTAATTTCCTAATCGGCCTCCGTGAAGGCCTAGAAGCCTCCCTAATCGTCGGAATCTTGGTCGCCTACTGCATCAAATCTGGTCGCAAGTCCGCTCTCGCAGGCATTTTCTGGGGAACACTAATCGCTGTGCTGGTATCCATCGGAGTCGGTGTGCTGCTAAGCGAGTTTGTTGAGGTAGCACCGGCTGGTATCAATGAGATCATTGCTGGTTTGGCTTCGATTCTGGCTGTGGTATTTGTTACCTGGATGATTTTCTGGATGGCCAGACAGGCCAAAAACATGCGTAAAGAGCTGCACGAGAAAATGGATCAGGCGGGAGAAAAGAACATCACGCTAGTTTTG
>JAURKU010000027.1 GCA_030831605.1 Rhodoluna sp. | reverse complement strand
TTCCAGCCCCGCATCGTTTAGCTGAACGCGGTTGGTAGTAATTGGGTCCGATTGGTGTTCTCTGTCTTCAAGGAGACTATAGGGAGCACCTTAAGACTCTAAGCCAGCTAGGAATAGAGGCAAAGCGCATTCGGCTCCCTGAGGATTTAATCGGCCTAAGCGGGCTTGTCATCCCTGGCGGTGAGAGCACCGTAATAGACAAATTGAGTCACATCAATGGAGTTTTTGATCCAATCAAGAGGTTACTTTCTCAAGGTATGCCAGCATTTGGAACATGCGCTGGACTAATTATGCTTGCCGAAAGAATCTCCGATGGCATCCAGGGGCAAGAGAGTTTTGGCGGGCTGAATATCACTGTCCAACGTAATGCCTTCGGCTCGCAACTTGATTCCTTCGAAGCAAGTGTGCCTTTTCTGAATGATTACGTGTCGGCAGCCTTTATTCGGGCCCCGATCGTCTCTCAAGTCAGTGAAGAAACTGAAATTATTTCAAAGTTGCCAACAGGAGAAATTGTTGGCGTTAGAGAGGGCAACATAATGGGAATTAGTTTTCACCCTGAACTGGTTGGGGAGTTAGCCGTGCACTCATTATTTGTTGAAATGTGCAAAAAGGCGGATTTTCGAGCAGAATTGTAGAATTCTGGGGAAGATCTAATCTAGGAAAGAATTATGTCGGGACATTCCAAGTGGGCGACCACTAAACATAAAAAGGCTGTGATTGACAGTCGTCGAGCAAAGTTATTTGCCAAATTAATTAAGAACATTGAAGTTGCAGCTCGCATCGGCGGGCCAGACATGGATGGCAACCCAACACTTTACGACGCTGTTCAAAAGGGTAGGAAATCTTCATTACCTAACGACAACATCGATAGGGCGATTAAGCGTGGAGCCGGCTTAGACGGTGGTGGCGTTGACTACCAGACCATCATGTACGAAGGCTATGGTCCAAACGGTGTCGCCTTACTAATCGAATGTCTTACTGACAACAAGAATCGCGCTGCCGCTGATGTTCGTTTAGCTGTTACAAGAAACGGCGGCACCATGGCCGATCCAGGTTCGGTCTCTTACCAATTCAGTAGAAAAGGTGTGATTCTGGTTGAGAAGGTTCCGCCGGTGACAGAGGACAAAATCATTGAAGCTGTGCTGGAGGTAGGAGTTGATGACATCCAGGACAGGGGAGACCAGTTCGTAATCACAACGGATCCGAATTCGATGGTGGACGCAAGAACTGCATTGCAAAGTTCCGGAATCGACTATGAAAGTGCTGATGTCGAGTTTGTTTCTTCAATGCCGGTGCAGGTAGATCTCGAAACCGCTCAGAAGGTAATCGCTTTGATTGATGCTCTCGAAGACTCAGACGAGGTGCAGAACGTCTATTCGAACTTCGACGTATCCAGCGAAGTTGCCGCGCAGCTCGAGGCTGAGTAAATTGCCTAAAAAGGTCTTGGGTTTAGATCCGGGCTTGACCAGATGTGGCTTTGGCTTGATTACAAGTTCTAAGGGCCGCGTAGTTCGTTTTGAAGAAGTGGGCGTACTTGAGTCTTCACCTGATGAGGAACTCAGCCAAAGAATCTATGAAATTGGGCAGCAGGTAGAAAAACTACTTGATAGAACAAAGCCGGACTTAGTCGCCGTAGAGAGGGTTTTTTCCCAACAAAATCTAAAGACAGTTGTGTCGGTTGCGAACATATCTGGAGTGATCGCCTACCTATCTCGCGCAAGGAGGATATCTGTGGACTATTTCACTCCAACACAGGTGAAGGCCGCGGTTACCGGATCAGGCAAGGCAAACAAAAGTCAAGTTAGCTCTATGGTAAAGAGAATCCTTAATCTCCAGGAACTTCCGAAACCTGCAGACGCAACAGACGCACTCGCAATCGCAATCACGGCAGCTTGGCGAGCAGGATACGCACAGGACGATGCTCCGCTGACCGCAGCCCAATTGAAGTGGCGCGATGCCGCGAATGCGTCCCAGAAAAGACGGCGGTAAAGGTTAGGGTTAATCTGTGATAGCCCATCTTCGCGGTACAGTGTCGAGTATTTCTGCACACGCCATAGTCATTGATGTTTCCGGAGTGGGTTACCTGGCCTATTCGACGAGCGATCAAATCTCTAATTGTCGAGTTGGTCAAGAGATAACTCTCCAAACCGTGCAGATATTCCGTGAAGATTCAGTGCAACTTTTTGGCTTTAGCGATTTAGATCAAGTTGGAGTTTTCAACCTGCTCTGCACAGTAACAGGGGTAGGGGCAAAAACCGCACTGGGCGTAATAAGCCAAATGGGAGTCTATGGAATCCAAGAGGCTGTCGCTAAAGCCGACAGCGACGCTTTCAATTCAGTCAGCGGCATCGGACCTAAGACTGCTAAACAAATTATCCTCACCCTTACGGGCAAGTTAGTAACCGAAGTTGATGATTCCGCATCACACATGCAGAAAACTATCGTCAGTGCACTGGTGAATCTTGGATACCCAGAAAAATTAGCTAAACAAGCTACTGCTGCCATCGCTAATGAAAATAGGGAGGCATCCGAGGAGCAACTTCTAAAACTAGTCTTGAACTCATTATCGAGCGTGCGCAGGAACGCAACAAATGAGTGATGAGCTACTCAACACGAATTCAGAGCCCTCTGATCTTGCGTTTGAAGGGGCAATACGGCCAACATCGCTTGAAGAATTTGTTGGACAGTCAAAAGTGCGAGAGCAGATAAAGCTTTTAATCGACGCAGCAGGAATACAAAGTCGAACGCCGGATCATATTCTCCTTGCTGGACCTCCAGGACTTGGAAAGACGACTTTAGCGATGATTGTCGGACACGAAACTGGTAAACCTGTTCGACTTACCAGTGGCCCGGCGATCCAGCACGCTGGTGATTTAGCTTCAATACTTTCGTCGCTTTACGCTGGGGAAGTTCTTTTTATCGATGAGATTCATCGCATGTCTAGAAGCGCTGAGGAATTGCTCTATTTGGCTATGGAGGATTTCAGGGTCGATGTCATGGTGGGTAAAGGTGCCGGTGCGAACAGTATTTCCCTAGACCTTGAACCTTTCACGCTCATCGGAGCAACAACTAGATCAGGGTTGCTGCCTAATCCGCTTCGGGACAGATTTGGATTCACCGCGAATCTTGATTTCTATAGCCATGAGGAATTAGAACAAGTGCTTAGGAGAGCTGTTGCCCTAATGAAACTTGAAGCCGCTGATTCGGCTCTTGCCAGCATCGCATCAAGATCCAGAGGCACTCCACGAATAGCCAACAGGTTACTCAGACGTGTTCGGGATTTTGCCCTTGTAAACGATAGGCGCACCATCGATCAAGAACATGTCGATAATGCCCTTGAACTCTATGAGGTTGACGAATTGGGCCTCGACAGACTTGACCGCGCGGTGCTTGAAGCTCTAATTGTCAGGTTTTCCGGTAAGCCAGTTGGGCTTAACACGCTCAGCGTAGCCATTGGTGAAGAGCCAGATACCATTGAATTCGTTGTTGAACCCTACTTGATTCGGGCAGGCCTTATTTCGCGCACAGCTCGAGGCAGACAGGCTTCGGAGAGAGCCTATAAGCACCTAGGCCTAAGTCCTTCGGGAACCAGCTCAGGATTATTCGACTAGGGTCGGCTATAATCGGGTAGTTGCCTGAAATTACCTAATTGATAGGACTTTAATGAACCCCGCAGATCTAACGTTTTTTGCGATTATTGCCGTCTTCTTGCTATTTATCATCTATAGCAATCGCAAGAAGAAAGAAGCCGCCAACAAATTGACCAATTCTGTTGTCGTGGGGGCAAAGGTCGTCATGCTTGGTGGAATAACCGGCAGGGTTTCGGCAATCAATGAAGAAACCATAGTTATTGAGAGCACTCCAGGCAACAAGATCGAGTTTGTTAAGGCTGCGGTTAGAAATGTTATTGATACAGCTCCTGAGCCTGTCTCAAAGACCAAAGCCCAACCAGCCAAAAAGAGCACAAAAGCTGCTCCAAAAACTTCAAAGTAAAGCTAGGAACTAGGAAGCTGCAATGGCGAAAAACGGAATACTTCGATCAGCCAGAAGATCATTACTCTGGTTAGTCATCATTACTCTAGGTATACCCGCACTCATCGGTGCAAACATGCTAGCTGGCGATCAGAAAACTACTTTCGTGCCAAACCTAGCCTTGGATCTTTCGGGTGGAACCCAAATCATCCTTACCCCAGTAGTGTCAGCCGGCCAGCAAGTTCTTCCTGAACAACTAAATCAAGCTGTCGGTATTATTCGGCAGCGTGTTGACTCAACCGGTGTGAGCGAGGCACAAATCAATACCTCTGGAAACAACATTGTCGTTTCTATTCCGGGTATCCCTGACAAAAACACACTTGCTCTTATCAAAAGCTCAGCAAAACTGGAATTTAGAGCGGTGTTGGCAGCTTCCGCTGGTTCAAAAACCCAACTCGGCGAGGCCGGTTCAACTCCGATAAAGACCGGAAGCGCAACTCCATCCGATCCAAGCGATCTGAACTGGGTTAGTGCTGCATTGCAAAAAGAATACGAGAACCTCGACTGCAGTAAGACTTTCCGGGAGCCAGGTCAAGTCGACCCAGAGGATAAACCTTTAGTGACTTGTTTACGCGGTGGTTTCGAGAAATACATTCTTGGACCGGTTGAACTAACCGGTTTGGAGCTTGACGATGCTGAGGCTGGAACAGTAACCGGAGCAAACGGTGCAGCAACTAACGAATGGGCAGTAAATCTAGATTTCAATGCCGAGGGTGGAGA
>JAURKU010000026.1 GCA_030831605.1 Rhodoluna sp. | reverse complement strand
TGTTCCAAGTTTTACGAAACCCCCGGAATTGGGGGAATCAATTTGATCTGACTAAATCAGATTGTCTGACAATCTGTCTAATCCAATAAATACTGAACATGAAAAGGCAAGCCTTTTCAAGCCAGGTTCTTGGCATCGACATTGTGCACGCTGTTGAGTTCTCAAGGATCGATTGCCTCTGTGATTTCCCGCTAGGGTCCTACGCAGAGCAACTTCACTAACTTACCACTTTTTGGGCGTAAGTCAAATAGTCATACGCCAGAAAACCCGAAAAATTCGGGCTTTTTTCGTGGAAAATTATTCAATCAAGACGACAAAAACCCTTGAATCTAAGGGGTTTTAAGTTCTGATTGGTTGCACTTGAGCCGGGTTCCTAAGAAGGATTCCCAAACTTTGGGCAACGAGATACAAGATTACGCCTGAATAACTGTTTCGTCAAATCAAATTGGCCTGTTTTGCCTTTATTTTTGGCTATTTTTCGATGAAAATACCGGCCAGGGTTTTCTTACCTCGCCGTAGCACCGCAAACCGTCCCAACAAAGCCTGATCGAGCTGGGCTAGCTCGTCCTCGACCTTGTTGTTATTGAGATATACCCCACCTTCGGCAATTGCTCTTCGACCAGCACTGTTTGATGCGACCAGGCCCGTTTCGACAAGTAGGTCAACAATCCCCTGCCCAAGTTTTGCTTTGGCATTTGGTAGTTCACTTAGCGCTGCCGCTAATGTAACGTCATCCAAAGCTTCAAGATCTCCCTGACCGAACAAAGCGGCGGATGCAGCTATTGCGGCTTCGGCCGCTTCGGTTGAATGTACCAGGGTTGTTACTTCTAACGCGAGGCGCTTTTGTGCTGCACGCAGATGTGGCTCCGCAGCAAGTTGCCTTTCAAGTTCATCTATTTCGTTTTTCGAAAGGAAAGTAAAAACTTTTAGCAAGTTGATTACGTTCGCATCTTCGACATTTAACCAGAATTGGTAAAAGGCGTATGGTGATGTTAACTCCCCATCAAGCCAAACTGCATTTCCTTCTGATTTACCAAACTTTTTTCCTTCAGAGTCCGTAATCAAAGGTGTCGCGAGAATGTGAGCGCTCTTAGCTTCAACTTTGTGAATCAAATCTGTTCCACTAGTTAGATTGCCCCACTGATCGCTACCACCAACTTGCATCACGCAGTTGTGTCTTCTGTATAGTTCGAGGAAATCCATTCCCTGCAAAATCTGGTAAGAGAACTCAGTAAAAGAAATACCAGCATCAGAGTTTAATCGTGCCGAAACAGCATCTTTGCTGAGCATCTTTCCAACTCGGTAGTGTTTTCCAATATTGCGCAAAAAGTCAATCGAGCTAAGCGACTCGGTCCAGTCTAAATTGTTTGCCATGCTCGCTGCATTTTTACCTTCAAAAGATAAAAATGCTCTCGCCTGCCCTTCAAGTTTTTCCACCCAAGCTGCAACAGTTTCTTTCGTGTTCAAAGTTCGCTCAGCTGTTGGCTTAGGGTCGCCAATCAATCCAGTTGCCCCACCGATGAGTGCAATAGGTTTATGGCCGGCAAGTTGCAGTCGACGCATGACCAAAAGTTGAACCAAATTACCTAGATGCAAACTTGGTGCAGTTGGATCGAAACCACAGTAATAAACTATCGAATCACTATTCAGGGCTTTTTTTAGTTCCGCTTCATCCGTAGACAGAGCAATAAGACCGCGCCAGTTTAGCTCCTCCCAAATACCAGGGAAGCTTTGGTCGTTAGTTTGACCATCAAGCACTTTTTGTGAAGCCATGATAAAAACCTATCTACTTCCAGCTGGGACTAGTCGGCGCAACGCACTTATCTGATCCAAGACTCTGGAAACACTTGTGCCACCAGCACCTGAGCGAGATTTGATTGAGCCTGAAACGGATAGCACTTCTCTAACATCGGGTGTCAGCAGCGGATGGATACTCACCAATTCGGCATCACTAATTTCATCTAGCTCCAGGCCACTTTTCTCGGCGAAGGCAACTAGTTTTCCGGTGATTTCATGCGATTCACGGAATGGCACTTTTTGCTTGACTAACCACTCTGCCACATCGGTAGCCAGCGAATAACCCGCGGAGGCTAACTGCTCGAGCCGTTCAGTATTGAATTCGAGAGTTGCTACCATGCCGGTAAAGGCTGGCAAGACAAGTTTTAGATTGTCAACAATATCAAAAACCGGCTCTTTATCTTCTTGAAGATCCCGATTATAGGCAAGCGGCAATGCTTTGAGGGTAGCCAACAATCCAGTCAAGTTACCGATAATTCTTCCAGCTTTTGCCCTGGTCAACTCAGCAACATCAGGGTTCTTTTTCTGCGGCATGATCGACGAACCAGTTGAGTAGGCGTCGGCTAGTTTTACATAACCAAATTCAGCGCTAGCCCAGATGATTATTTCTTCGGCAAATCTAGAGAGATTTATCGAGATTAGGGTTCCGACAAAAGCAAACTCAGCAACCACATCACGACTTGAGGTGGCATCAATGGAATTAGCCATCGGTGCGGTTAACCCCAGCGCTTCCGAAACTACATTTGGATCTAGTGCAAGCGAAGTTCCAGCCAAAGCTCCTGCTCCGTATGGTGAGAAGGAAGCTCTCGCACTCCACTCCTGCAACCTTTCTAGATCTCTAACCAACGGCCAAGCGTGGGCTAGTAGATGATGGGACAACAAGATGGGTTGAGCATGTTGGAAATGGGTTCGACCCGGCATCGGCTCACTCAAATGTTCCTGTGCCAACGTGGTCAGTACATCCACCAAATCCAGAACGAGCTCACGAATAGCAGCACTTTCATCCAATAGATAGGTGCGAATCAAGGTTGCAATTTGATCATTCCTAGAACGCCCTGCTCTTACCTTGCCACCGAGATCTGGCCCAACCATTTCGATCAGACCGCGTTCTAAAGCTGAGTGAACGTCTTCGTCGGTCGGCTTTGGTGTAAACATCCCGTTGCTAACTCTTTTGTCCAGCTCGACCAATGATTTAACTAGCCTGCTAACTTCTGCTTCCGTTAGAAATCCAGCAGCCCGTAGGGCGAGAATGTGAGCCTTGGTCCCAGCGATGTCGTATTTTGCTAATCGCCAATCAAAATCAGTAGAGCGACTTAAATTAGCGACATCATCGCTGGTCTTAGCCGAGAATCGACTACCCCAAAGGTTAGAGTTTTCGCTCATTGGTTACCTTTTCCCGCGTTTACTCTCGCGCTTAGCGGCAATCTTTGAAGGTAAAGACCAAAGCTCAATAAATCCTTTAGCCATTGATTGGTCAAATGTGTCGCCGGTGTCATAGGTTGCCAGGTCAAAGTCGTAGAGTGATTCTTCTGACTTTCTTCCAGTAACCACGGCGCGACCGCCCTGAAGCATCAGCCTTATCTCTCCAGTGACGTGCTCTTGAGTGTGATCGATGAAAACATCAAGTGATCGCTTTAGGCCTGAAAACCAAAGTCCTTCATAAACCAGGTCAGCCCAACGAGCTTCCACCGATCTCTTGTAACGGTTAACATCACGCTCTAAAGTTAGGTTTTCTAATTCTTCGTGCGCCGCGATAAGAGCAATGCCGGCAGGAGACTCATAAACTTCACGACTCTTGATACCAACCAGACGATCTTCAACTATGTCAATGCGGCCAACACCGTGGGAACCAGCAATATTGTTCATCTTTTGGATTAGCTCAATCGCCGAATAACGCACACCATCGATGCTCACCGGGATGCCTTTTTCGAATGCAATAGTTACCTCGGTAGCAGGCTTGTTTATGGCCGGATCTTCGGTGTAGGTGTAAAGATCTTCAATTGGAGCATTCCAGGGATCCTCGAGAAAACCGGTCTCCACTGCCCTACCCCAAACATTTTGGTCAACCGAATACGGAGATTTCTTGGACTGAGCAATCGGTAAATTATTCTTTTCGGCAAACTCGATAGCTTTATCACGCGTTAGCGCAAGGTCTCTGATTGGAGCAATCGATTTGAGCTCTGGCGCAATCGCGGCAACCGCGGCCTCGAATCGAACTTGGTCATTGCCCTTACCAGTGCAGCCGTGCGCGACACTATCTGCACCGATAGTTCTTGCAACACTTGCCAGATGCTTACCGATCAAGGGCCGTGATAAAGCGGAAACCAACGGGTAGCGTTTTTGGTAGAGCGCATTAGCCTTCAGCGCAGGCATTAGGTAGTCGTCAGCAAATTCCGACTTGGCATCAATGACAATCGCTTCAACCGCACCACAGTCAAGGGCACGTTGACGGATGACATTCATGTCTTCGCCGCCTTGACCAACATCAACGGCAAGGGCAACTACTTCTTTACCAGTTGCCTCTTTCAGCCAGCCGATGCCCACTGAGGTATCTAGACCACCAGAATAGGCAAGCACTACGCGTTCAGACATTCATTGCTCCTTTAGAGATCCCGATTTGGCCTTCGCTTGACCGAGATACCTATGATTTTAGTTGTCGCTTTCAGCCAGAAAGACCATCAGAGCCTTCTGGGCATGAAGCCTGTTTTCAGCCTGATCCCAGATGACAGATTGCTTACCATCCAGCACATCGGCTGAAATCTCATAACCTCGGTATGCCGGAAGGCAATGCAACACAATGGCATCTGGTTTTGCCATAGCCAGCAACTCGGAGTCGAGAGTAAAGCCAGCGAAATCCTGAAGCCGCTTCTGCTTCTCCGCTTCCATGCCCATTGAAATCCAAGTATCGGTAGCCAAGACATCTGCATCAGATACAGCTTCCTGCGGCGAATTACTAATTGTCACTGAGCCGCCTGAGCTAAGCGCTAGTTCTTTGCCCCGGGCAAGCACCTGCTGGTCAGGCTCGTAGGAGTTTGGCGTCGCGATTGAAACGTGAAGACCGGCAAGGGCTCCAGCGATTATGTAGGAGTTGGCCATGTTGTTGCCATCGCCAACGTAGCCAAGTTTCAGGCCCTTAAGTGTTCCTTTTTTCTCGCGAACCGTCATGAGATCGGCTAGTAACTGGCATGGGTGATACGTATCACTTAGTGCATTGACTACCGGCACGGCTGAATTATTCGCCATCTCTTCTAAACCAGATTGCGCATAGGTACGCCAAATAATCTGGGCTACCTGGCGGTCCAAAACTCTTGCAGTGTCAGCAACTGATTCTTTGGCTCCTAGCTGTGAACTTTGCGAGTCAATTATTAGTGGTGCGCCCCCTAGATCGCTAATTCCAACCGCAAAAGAAACCCTGGTGCGAGTGGAAGTTTTATCGAAGATAACTGCAACTGTTTTAGGCCCGGTAAATGGGCGCTTAGAATATGGAAACTTCTTTAGTTCCAGGGCCAGATCAATAATCGCCAATTGCTCGGTAGCTGTTAGATCATCGTCTTTCAAAAAGTGTCTTGCCATTATTTACCCTTCTACCTTTGTCCCGAAACCTTCTGGCTCTTTATCTAGTTTCAAAAGAGCATGCGGAAGGCTTCCGTTGACAATTCTGACAACTTTAACTCCTGCACCAATGGCCGAAAGTGCGGCTTCAACTTTGGGAATCATCCCCTGGTCAAGATTCGGGGCTAGCTCAGCTAATTCCGAAAACGTTATGTTTTTAATTAGGGAATTCTTGTCTGGAAAATTTGCGTAAATGCCATCGACATCGGTCAACATCACAAGCTCCTCGGCTCGAAGAGCAATCGCTACCGAAGCCGCAGCCAAATCGGCATTCACGTTGACTAGATTTCCTGATTCATCAGCAGCAATGCTTGAAATTACCGGCACCACATCTTGGGCTAGTAGCTCACTGAGGTATCCATCTCTAACGGCAAACACTTCGCCCACCCATCCAAGATCTGGCCTGGTGACTTCTGCCAAGAACAAGTCCTCGGTAAGTCCGTTTAGTGCAATCGCCTTACTTCCCGCTTGACTAATCAAACTAACCAGTGGCCTAGTGATCTCTTCCAACAAAACATCTCTAATAACTGGGAGTGCATTCGCCGGGGTAACTCTCAAGCCATCAACGAATTCAGTAGCAATCCCGTTGCTTGCCAAGGCACTTGAGATCTGCGGACCTCCACCATGAACCACAATCACGTCGACGCCGGTATTTCGCATAAGAGTAACATCTTCAGCGAATTGCTGCAGCAGTGTGGAATCGACCATCGCGTTGCCGCCAAATTTCAAGACAACACATTTTTTACTCATAGATCTAATCCAACTCACTTAGAGCCCCAGATCTTCTGCAAAGCCAAGGGCCAGATTCATCGATTGGATGGCGGCACCTGCCGTGCCTTTGACTAAATTGTCCAGAGCGGAAACCACAGTGATGCGGGAGCTTGACTGGTCTAGGGAAACTGAGATTTGGCAGTTATTAGTGAACTCAACATTTTTACTATCTGGCAGAACACCGTCATCCAATAATTGGATAAAACCTTCGGTCTCGTAGGCCTCTTGAAAAGCGTTCCAAATATCTGAACCTGTCACAGACTCTTTTAGCTTTGCCGTGTTGACCGCGATTATTCCTCTAAACATCGGCACCAATACCGGAGTAAATGTTAATCGGACATGATCGCCTGTCAGAGACTCAAAGTTCTGCAGGATTTCTGGAATATGGCGATGTGCGCCAGCTACCTGGTATGGGTAGGCCGATGCAAACACTGAGTTGTTAACCTCGGCAGCTCGTCCAGCACCACTTGTGCCAACCGAAAGAGTCGAAACTAAATCATCGACTTCAATTAGACCTTTTTCAATCAGTGGAGCAAACGCGAGAGTGACCGCAGTGGCGTTGCAACCAGGGACAGCTATTCGATTCGAACCTGATAATTTATCTCGTTGTTTAGTTCCATCTTTTAGTAAGAGTTCTGGTAGCCCATAGCTCCAGGTTCCAGGATGAGGTGCACCATAAAACTTTTCGAAATCAAATTTTGATCGCAATCTAAAATCCGCTCCACAATCAAGCACAACTGAATCAGGCGAAAGATACTCGGCTACCGCTGCGGATTTGGTGTGCGGTAAGGCTAAAAAGACGATGTCATGCCGGCCTAAAGACTCTTTGTTGGTTTCAACAAATTGCAAGTCTGCGTAATCCCTAACATCAGCAAAATCGCCAAGCCTTCCGCCAACTTGCGAGTTTGCCGTTACTGTCACCAATTCAAGTTCTTTGTGGTTTTCAATAAGCCGGGCAAGCTCAGCGCCGGCGTAGCCACTGGCACCGACAATAGCCACCTTCAAGGGCATGGCTTACTCCTTGCTGTCTAAGACCGAATTGTTGCACCGAAACGTGCATTTGCGGCTTGGACAGCGGCGTCTTTTGCCTCAGTTGCTTCAACTTGAGTAAGGGTTCGATCTATAGCGCGGAAGCGCAAGGAGAATGTCAATGATTTCTCGGAACCCTTTAGGTTTCCACCGCGGAAGTCATCGACTAAGACAACTTCCTCAAGTAGCTCACCTGCTGATTCACGAATGAGATCCAAAACTTCAGCAGCAGGCACTGCTACATCAATAACGAGAGAAAGATCCTGTGTTGCTGCAGGAAGTGTATGTATCGGCAAAGCAGTAACCAAATCAGGCACGCTCTGGATTAGGGCGTCTAGATTCAACTCAAAAAAACTAACCTGTCTTGGCAAGTCGTAGTTTGCCGTGATTTCAGGATGGATTTCGCCGGCATATCCAACGAGAACTCCTGCAGAACTTATTGCCGCTGTTCTTCCTGGATGAAACCCTCTCTGCGTGACCTGCTCTACTTTGATCTCCAAGGACAAAAGACTTGCCAGAGCACGTACTGCGCCAATGGCATCCAAGTAGCTTGAACGAGTTGAAGTTTTACCAACTTGTTGCCCAACTCGATCGCCGAGCATCAAAGCTGCAAGCGCTATTGGTTGAGTTGGAACAGAATTGCCTAGTGCCTTGAGTTGATTTGAACTTGGAATTGCTCCACCGATAGGCAACTCCACTTCTGCTGAAGATGGAGCAGGTTGAAAAATTGAACCTATTTCAAAAATGCTCAGGTTTACTAAAGTTCTTGAACTGTTCCTAGCCGCTGCCTCAAGTAAGCCAGGTAGCAAGCTCAAACGCATTTCATTTACTTCAGCCTGTAGCGGGTTGGCTAGCACGACCCTAGAAGAATCCTCTTCAATAAAATCACTGTTTTGTGCCGCGGTGACAAACGGGTAATTCAACACTTCAGTAAAGCCGTTAGCGGCTAGTGAATTCGCGACCAAGCGGCGAAGTTTCTGTTTTCTGGTAAGCCCTCGACCAGGAGGTGCTACCGGCAGTCTTGAAGGAATTTGGTCGTAACCTAAAATTCTTGCGACTTCCTCTACCAACGATTCTGGAAGGGTTAGATCTGGCCTCCATGAAGGTGGAGTTACCTCTAGGGAATCTTCGCGCTGAATAACAGCACAGCCAATAAGCGTAAGTGTTTGAGTTATCTGCTCTACGGAATACTCAACGCCTGTAATCGCTGCAGCGAAATCTTTTGCCAGCTGAATTTTCTCGACTTCTAAACTAGTGTCATAAATTGCACCTAGTTCAGAAAGTTGTCCGCCGGCTAAATCACCTAGTAACTCGGCAACTCTGGCTGCAGCATACTCAGCAATCTTTGGATCTACACCGCGCTCAAAGCGTTTTGAGGCTTCACTTGGCAGTTTGTGTCTTCTAGCTGTTCTCGATATCGATACCGGATCGAAGTTGGCTGCTTCAATAAGGACATTCTTCGTTGTCGCAGAAACTTCGGTGCTGAGCCCACCCATAACTCCGGCCAAACCAATCGGCCCTGAGGAATCGACGATTAGATAATCTTCAGCATTTAGCTTTCGCTCCTGGCCATCGAGGGTAATCAACGCCTCATTTGGCTTTGCACGTCGAGCACCAAAACCTGCACTAAGTTTGTCGAGGTCATAAGCATGAATCGGCTGACCAAATTCCAGCATTACGTAGTTGGTGATATCCACAATTACCGAAATTGATCTCATCCCAGCAAGCTTCAACCGGCTAATCATCCAAGCGGGAGTTGGCGAAGTTGCATCTAGCCCATTCACTGCAACCACTACAAATTTGCTTGCACCAACTTTTCCTCTAATCGGAGAGTTATCTTCAATCTTTAGATCAAAGCCGTTTGGTTTTACCGGTGTGACTTTTGTGGCTGGGTCGGTGAAACTAGCACCGGTTGCGTGAGAGAACTCTCTAGCGATTCCTCTGATTGAAAAACAATAACCGCGATCCGGCGTTACGTTCACTTCAGCAGCGGAATCATTTAGCTTCAAAAGATCCAAGGCATCGGTGCCAACTGGAACATCAATTCCCAACGTGGCTAGACGCAAAATTCCTTCATGATCGTCGCTGAGGCCCAGTTCGCGTGCGGAAGCAATCATGCCGTCCGAGGTGTGCCCATAGGTACTTCGAGCGGCAATTTTGAAATCCCCCGGCAGTACTGAACCGGGTAACGTTACGACAACTTTGTCGCCAACAAAAAAGTTTCGAGCACCACATACTATGCCGCGAACAGCAGCCCCACCATCAGCTGCTTTTTGGCCATCGACGGCGACCCTGAGCTGGCACCAGCGAATTGTCTTGCCGTTTGATTGCGCTTCTTCGACAAACTCCAAGACCTCACCAACAACAACTGGTCCTTGAATATCGAAATGGTGAGAACCCTCTTCCTCCAAACCAACTTTGACCAGTTCAGCCATTACTGAATCAGCAGTTGTGTTTGACGGTAGGCTAACGTACTCACTCAACCAGGAAAGTGGAATCCTCATTAGATGACACCACCGAACTGCTGCGAGAACCTTACGTCCGCCTCGACCATGTCACGCATATCCTTGACGTCATTTCTGAACATCAACGTGCGCTCGATACCCATTCCAAATGCAAATCCCGAATAGATTTCTGGATCCACCCCAGCTGATTTAAGAACGTTCGGGTGCACCATTCCGCAACCACCCCACTCAACCCATCTTGCGCCACCTTTAGCCCCGGGATGCCAAACATCTAACTCTGCAGAAGGTTCAGTGAATGGAAAAAATGATGGACGCAGGCGAATTTTGGCCTCGGGGCCGAACATGATTCGGGCAAAGTGCTCTAACGTTCCTTTGAGATCCGCCATGGTGAGACCTTTGTCTACCGCTAAACCTTCAACCTGATGGAATACCGGGGTGTGAGTGGCATCTAACTCGTCTGTTCTAAAAACTTTGCCTGGGCATAGGACATATACAGGTAGGTCTCTTTCCATGAGCGAGCGAACCTGAACCGGTGAAGTGTGAGTTCGAAGAACAAGATGCTGACTTGTCGGTTCAACAAAAAACGTATCCTGCATTGCTCTAGCCGGGTGATCTGCATCGAAGTTCAAGGCATCGAAGTTAAACCATTCGCTTTCAAGCTCAGGCCCCTCGGCGATTTCCCATCCCATCCCAACGAATACATCGGAGATTTCATCCTGCAGTAATGAAAGTGGATGTCTTGCCCCAATTGGCAGAGTTCTTCCTACCGCGGTAACATCAACTGCCTCGGCTTGAAGGCGTGCAGCTTGCTCAGCAGAGTAAAACTCTTCCTCTTTCTTACCAAACGCCTCGTTCAGAGCGACCCTGGCCTGAGTAATAAGTTTGCCAGCTTCTGCTTTATCTTCAGGAGCAAGTTTTCCAAGGCTTGAACTTAGCTTGGCAAACTCAGAATTCTCGCCAATGGTACTTGACTTGGCTAATTTCAAACTTGCCAGATCCTCGGTAGCTTCGATTAGCTTCAAGGCGTCAGAAACTAGCGCTGTTACGGTAGCTGCCGAAATCGCATTTTTATCTGACATTTGGTTCAAGTATATCTATCTAGGTCTAAACTGCCTTGTTCTGTTCGAAGGCACTTACATAAAGGCAAACGCTCGCTGCCGTCGCCAAATTCAGCGATTCTGCCGCGCCGTAAATCGGAACAGCAACACTCTTATCCGCCAGGGAAATCTCTTCCGGTGCAAATCCCCAGGCCTCGTTACCAAATAACCACGTTGTGGGCTGGGCTAGTTCACCAGAACTAATCAATTCGGTTAGCGCGATGCCTGAAGAATCAGCCGCAAAAACCTGATGTCCGGCAGATTTTAGCAATTGGATAGTTTCGGCTAAATCTAGTTCGACTGCAAAAGGTAGGTGAAATAACGATCCGGTAGTTGATCGAACAACCTTCGGATTGTAGATATCAACACTGCCGTTAGTAAAAAGGACAGCATCCGCCCCTGCAGCATCTGCCGCCCGAAGCACGGTGCCGGCATTGCCAGGATCTCTAATTTGCGAAAGTAGGGCTATCAGTTTTGGTTTGGTGCCCAAGATTTCCTGGAGGCTAACGTGAAACTGCTGACACACAGCAACAACGCCTTGCGGAGTGTTGGTGTCAGTCAGAGCTTTGAGGACAGCATCAGAGACTAATTGCACTTCAATTCGAAGTTGAGTTAGTCGCTGAAATAGATCTTCATGGCGAGCCAAAGCCTCCTCGGTAGCAAAAACTTCGAGGATTAGTTTTGGTCGATCGAGTGCCTCTTTTAGACCTTGTGGTCCTTCAAGCAGAAAGAGCCCGGTTTCTTGCCGGGCATCTTTCTTCACTAACTTGGCAACCCCTCTAACCTTTGCGGCTTTGGGATCGTTTAGCACCTAAATTACTTAACCTTAGGTGCCGAGGTGTTTGCTGGAAGGGCGGCTTTTGCGGTGGCAACCAGAGAGGCAAATGCCTTTGGCTCGTTCACTGCAAGGTCTGCCAAAATTCGACGGTCAACTGCTACACCAGCAAGGTTTAGTCCCTGGATCAGACGGTTGTAGGTTAGGCCGTTAGCTCTGGATGCTGCGTTGATGCGCTGAATCCAAAGTCTGCGGAACTGACCCTTTTTTTCGCGACGGTCATTGTATGCGTAGACCAACGAGTGCAGCACCTGCTGCTTAGCCATGCGGTAAAGACGTGAGCGCTGACCACGATAGCCCTTCGCGCGCTCGAGTGCGGTACGACGCTTCTTCATAGCGTTTACTGCATTTTTAACTCTTGCCATTTTCTTCTCCTAAAAATCTTTCGCTTACTTACCTAGTTGCTTCTTGATGGTCTTGAAGTCAGCTGCGCTAACTACCTGATCTTGGTTCAAGCGACGGGTGCGACGCGAGGACTTGTGCTCGAGGTTGTGACGCATGTTGATTTGCTGCTTCATTAACTTGCCGCTACCGGTGAAACGAAAACGCTTCTTAGCGCCAGAGTGTGTCTTCTGCTTTGGCATAACTTCTCCTGTTTATCTAATCTGCAGACTCAACTGCAGAATTCTTCTTTTACTCGTTCTCTGAATCTGTTGACTTTGGCTCGGCATTACGCTTCGCTTCAGCCTTTGCTTCAGCTTTGTTCTTTAGTGGAGCGATGACCATAATCAAGCTCCTACCTTCTGCTGCTGGAGTGGATTCAACTGAACCATACTCGGCTACCTCATCGGCAACGCGCTGCAGCAACTTCACTCCCATCTCAGGTCGAGACTGCTCGCGACCGCGGAAAAGAACCACAACCCTCACCTTGTCGCCAGCTTTTAGGAATTTGACAATTTGAGCCTTTTTTGTGCCATAGTCGTGTTCCTCGATTTTCAATCCAAAACGAACACCTTTGATACCGATGTTGGTCTGGTTCTTTCGTGCCTCACGAATCTTCTGGGCGGCTTCGTATTTGAACTTTCCGAAGTCCATCAGTTTACAAACTGGCGGTGCCGAATTAGGTGCAACCTCTACTAGGTCTAAATCGGCTTCTTGGGCCATCCGCAAAGCATCTTCGATGCGGATAATACCGAGTTGTTCTCCGTTAGGACCGACTAGTCGAACCTCAGGAACACGGATTCGTTCATTGATACGCGGATCGCTGATCTGCTTCTCCTTATTGACGTGACTAAAGTGGCCACGTCTTTGCAAGCGGGTGCTTGCCAACGCGCAGAACTGAAAGTTCAAAGCTTTACCCGGCAACCTAAAGAATTCGGTAGACGCGGGTGGGAAATGAATCCACTTCTGACTGCTGATCTTCACCAGCAGAGCCGTAGGCTAGCCTAGCAGAGAAACAATCTGAAAGTGAAGCCCCAAAATGAACGAAAGTGAAGAGCAAAAATCTCTCCGAGAGCTAGAAGAAGTCCCTGCAGTTGAGGTAATTACTGCCACGGCAGTTCATCTGATGAGCGCAGCAGCGGTTCAGGTGGGGCTGGCTGAATCAGGATATAAAGGGGATCTAGATGAGGCAAGAAAACTCATCAATTCGCTAGCTGCCCTGGTCACCGGCAGCGCTGCTGACTTAGGCGATCACCACGCGAGGCCACTTAGAGACGGCCTTCGTGCCTTACAACTGGCTTTTCGAGAAGCCTCGCCTATTACTGATGAACCTGGCAAAGGACCCGGTGAGAAATACACTGGACCGGTCAATTAGCCGCTAAAAAACTTACCGAAACTGAGTCAACCATGGCCACGAAGTCCTCATTGTCAGCCAATTTCACAAAGAACTCAGTTTCAATTTTCTGAAGCTGCGCTTTTTCAAGTCCGTTTTTCAGGTAAATCTGAATGCTCAATTCTTGCCCTGCCAACCTGTAGTTGGGATCACCAGAGGTTAGTTCGAAGTTTGAAACTTCCTCGAATATCGAAAGAGCTTCCTCGACTACCTGTATTACCGCAGAGTTCTTTTCCGGTGGCTGCCAACTAAGTCCTTGTGCAATGGCTGCAATTGCTGGGCGCCTCAGCACAAATTCGGTAGCCGACATTGGATCTAAAACCAATCTTGTGTTTCCCTCACTTGCAGCAGCAAGGGCGATGCTACGGGTGTTGTTAGGCACTGGCCGCGCAGCGGGGTTCCAAAGGGACATCGCTGAAACCGAACTAAAAACAGGCAAAGCGCTTTGACCGTCTGGGGCCTGGACTGTGACAATTGACAACTCTGCGCTTTTATCAACTTTGAGACCGTGCTCCCCCTGGCCTGTTTCACCTAGGTTGGCAACTAATGGTACGAGAAGTCTGGCATTTACTAATGCGTGGATGACATCTGCAACTTCGTTGGTACCTGCACTAAAGTTCATCAGTGATTCAAGAAGCCGCGGATCTGCCGAGCCATCATCGTGTGCATGAGGATTCTCAGCAAGCGATCTACCTTCCCAAGGAACACCGACTGAATCGGTCAACTTATTTGGTTTATCCACTTAACTAACCACCCGCATAGCATCTTCAAGGCTAAAGCTCTGGGTGTAGAGCGCTTTGCCTAAGATGGCCCCGTCACAGAATTCAGAGCTAACCAGCACTTCGAGATCGGAAAGCGATGCTATTCCCCCAGAATTTGTCACCGGAAATCCCAGCTGGTTACTCGCCTCTGCTAGCAGATCCAGATTCGGTCCACTTAGCATCCCGTCTCGCTCAACATCGGTAACCGAAACTACTCTTACTTTGGTGCCGGCTAAGAAATGTAAAACTTCTGATAAGGCTCCAAAATCTGTTTTGGTACCGCGAGCGACCACCCTGTCTTCAAATACGTCCAGAGCGAAGGAAATCTCATGGTCGCTCACACTTAGTGCATTAGCTAGCCAAGCTCGATTTGCAAGTGCTTGACTTGCAAGATTTATTCTTTTAGGACCTGCCTTTGTGGCCTCATAAAAAGTTGATTCATCAGCGATACCCCCACTTAGTTGGAAAGACACTGCTGGAAAACCACGAATGATACTTGCGATAAGTTCTTGATTATTTCCAGTGCCAAATGCGAGATCCAAATCAACAATATGAATCCATTTACAGCCGGTCGAGACAAACTGCTTGACTACCTCTTCAGCAGAGCCAAATCTTTGCTCATCCGAGATTTTGCCCTGAATAGGCCGGCGAACTTCTCCTTCTAAAATGTCGATTGCAGGCAGCAGCAGAAAGGGTTTAGACAACTGAGAGCCAATCTAGTTCGGGCGGAGAACTTAAATTATCGCACCGCGAAAGTTGAATCCGCTTGACTAGTTCAATGGAAGCGCCAACTGCATGCCTGGAGTCAAATCGGTGTTCTCCAGGTTGTTCAGGGCAACCAGATTCGCAATGAAGTCGCGCGGATCTTGATTTGTCGAGTACCTTTCAGCAAGGGTCCAGAGTGTCTCACCCGACATCACGGTGACATAGGCAAAATTAGCTTTGGTAGAGGTGTTCGTTTCACTATTGGCTTGAGCCGGACTTAGGCCAGATGAAACGCTCAGAAACACGAGGGACAAGGCCCCGAAGACAAGCCCAGAAAGAATAACAAGCCTGGCAATTTTGACGGACAACCGAATCTGCACTTCATTGCGATAAGGCTGAATGCTTCGCACTGCCCTTTGGGTAACGGGCTTACGAACTCGATCCATTGGAAACTCAATGATTTGAGCGGTCATTTGGACTCCTCTTTCCGAACAAATGTTCTAATACGAACAAGATTACGACTTATTAGTGAATATTGTCAAGATATTTACTAATTTTTCCGAAAATGTGTTTGATTTTAAGACAAAAATCGAATACATTTTTGATAGTTACCTCTTGGATTTCTCTATTCAAGCGATGACCACTGACAAATGACTTCTGCCCCAGGTGGAAGCAGAGAGGCTCAAAAATGTCTAAAAGAACAGATGCTGCCCTGACCGATACCCAGGCTGCTATCCTTCAGGTGATCTTGAAGAGCAAGAGCACAAGGGGAATTGTGCCGTCGATGCGTGAAATTGCCGATCTCGTTGGGCTGAACTCGGTGGCAAGTGTTGCCTACCAGCTCTCAAATCTCGAAGAAAAAGGTTACATTCGTCGCCAAGAGAATCTTTCGAGAAATACCGAAGTCTTGATCACCCCAGAAGGCTGGGAAGACAGTTCAGTAGAAAACAGTGCTCCTATGGCGGCAACCGCCATGGTTCCGCTAGTCGGTGAGATTGCTGCTGGTATTCCGATTACGGCTGATGAAAACATTGAAGAGTATTACCCGCTACCAAAGACACTTGTTGGTTCAGGTGAACTGTTTATGTTGAAAGTCAAAGGCGAATCAATGCAGGATGCTGCCATCTGCGATGGAGACTGGGTCGTTGTTCGTAAACAAAATGTCGTTGAAAATGGAGACATTGTCGCCGCTGAAATTGACGGGGAGGCCACAGTCAAAACTTTCAAGCAACGCGACGGCAAAACTTGGTTGCTACCTAGAAATAGTGCCTTTGAACCTATTGATGGAACTCACGCCAACATTCTAGGAAAAGTAGTAACAGTACTTCGCAAGGTCTAGACCAGATACGGCTGAAGATCAGCTGCAAGATCTTCTTTCACTCGTGCTTCGAGGTAGGTCCCGCTCTCCTGATAATCCAGTTTTAGGATTTCTGAGTTCAGATGCATCCTGGAAACTAATTCACCGTGGTTGTATGGAATTAAGACTTTCACAAAAACATTCGGTCGAGGTAACCTCTCGGCAATAGCCAACTCCAACTCACTGAATCCTTCTCCCGTTCTCGTGGAAACAAAAACAGCCTCAGGTTGCATGCCTCGAAGAGCAATAAGCGTCGCTTGGTCGACTAAATCGATTTTGTTGAAAACCACCAACTCTCGAATATTGGTAGCACCGACTTCACTCATAACTTTTCTAACCGTCTCTATTTGTGAACCAGGATCCGGATGTGAAGCATCGACAACATGGAGAACCAAATCGGCATCACTTATTTCCTCAAGAGTTGACCGAAATGCTTCAACCAGCTGATGCGGTAGGTTCCTAACAAAGCCGACGGTGTCTGTAAAGGTGTATTCGCGTCCATCTGGAGTTTTAGTTTGTCTAACCGTAGGATCAAGCGTTGCGAAAAGTGCATTTTGGACTAGCACACCTGCGGAAGTGAGCCTGTTTAGCAATGAAGATTTTCCAGCATTGGTATAACCAGCGATAGCAACGGAAGGAATCTGGTTTCGTCTACGATTAGCCCGCTTGGTTTCGCGAGCTGGCTTCATACCTGCAATTTGCTTCTTTAGCTTTGCCATGCGGGTGTTGATTCGGCGGCGATCCAACTCAATCTTGGTTTCACCTGGGCCTCTGGAACCTATACCTTCTCCGCCAGCCGCTCGACCACCAGCCTGCCGCGACATCGATTCACCCCAACCGCGAAGCCTGGGAAGCAAGTATTCAAGCTGTGCGAGTTCAACCTGTGCCTTACCTTCTCTTGACTTGGCATGCTGAGCGAAGATCTCCAAAATGACCGCGGTCCGGTCTATTACCTTCACTTTGACCGCATCTTCTAGCGCGCGACGCTGAGAGGGTGCTAACTCTGTGTCGGCGACCACGGTGTCGGCCCCAAGGCTTCGAACTAGTTCCCTGAGCTCTTGGGCCTTACCTTTTCCAAGAAATGTTGCGGGATCTGGATGTTGTCTTCTTTGTAATAGGCCATCCAAGACTTGAGCGCCAGCAGTCTCAGCCAAGGCGGCCAATTCACGCAATGAATTTTCAGCATCAGCCAGCGAGTTTTCTCCCCAGATACCAATCAAGACAACTTTTTCTAGCTGTAATTCACGGTATTCAACTTCAGAAATGTCCTGCATTTGGGTGGACAACCCAGGCACGCGTTGAAGGGCGGCCCTGTCGGCAAGGTCTTGTTGTCCTGCCTCAGCCTGTTCGACCAGGCTCTCCGAAGCCCCTAGTGCTAAAGCCTTAGCATCTCTGCGAAGGATTCGATCTAAGGTTTCCTCAGACTGATCAGGCGCTTGGTTTTCTTTCATTTCCCTGTTAACACTACCTTTTTCTAGGAGTAGTGTTTAGTCCGTGCCTAACAATCACTACTTCTCAGAGTCTGCCGACGAGCAGCTCAGGCTGAAGAAAATCAAAGTGAAGCTCTATGGGAACAAGTACGAGCTGTCGAGTTCAACTGGAATTTTTAGCCCAAATGAACTGGACACAGGCACTGAAGTATTGCTAAAACAGCTTGATGAAATTAAACCACAGGGAACAATTCTGGATGTTGGCTGTGGCTGGGGACCAATAGCCCTGTCGCTTGCTTTAGCCTCACCCAAGGCAAAGATCGTGGCTATTGACGTGAATCAAAAAAGCTTGGCACTTACTAAAATCAACGCCGAAGCTTTGGGGCTAAACAACATCGAGGTTTGCACACCTGAGGTTGTAAAAGACTCTTTGATGTTTGATGAAATTTGGTCCAATCCACCAATTCGGGTCGGCAAAAAAGTTCTCCATGAAATTTTAGCCACGTGGCTACCGCGACTTAAACCTGGTGGAAGCGCAAGATTAGTTGTTCAGAAGAATCTCGGATCAGATTCATTGCAGAAATGGCTGGAGAACGAATTCAGTGTTGGTTTCCAAATAAGCAGAATCGCATCAATAAAAGGATTCCGTGTGCTCAAGGTAACGCGCGATTAAATTTCGAATTCGCCTTCGAAAACCAATTCTGCTGGCCCACTAAGTCCGACGTGTTCGCCCTCTTCAGTTGCAAACATTCGAACGCCAAGAATCCCACCTGGAACTTCAACAGTCCAGTGATTAGGAGCTGTGGAACCTGCCCATAACCTGGTGGCTAAAGCTGCAGCAACAATGCCTGTTCCACATGAAAGTGTCTCGCCGACTCCGCGCTCGAACACCCGCATCCGGATTCTTCCAACGCCATTATTAACTAACGGGTCATGGGGGGCGACAAATTCAACATTTGCGCCGTCTTCAGGGCTTGGTTCTAGTAGCGGTGCGCGAGCCAGATCTAATTGCTCAAGCTCATCGAAGGAGGCAAGGGCTACGACGACATGCGGGTTTCCAACGCTGATACCTTGACCAGGTCTAGCGATGTCCAGCCCATTAGCCCTAACCAAGAATTCATCCTGAACCGGTTGCCATCTACCCATGTCTACAACGAATCCGACACGGTTACGTTGAATGTCTCTTACCCCAGCCCTAGTTCCAATATGGAGCGTCTGGTTTTCTTCTAATTGAACTAAACCCTTTTCGGTCAGAAACCTAGCAAAGACTCTAACCCCGTTACCACACATCTCCGCGACGCTGCCATCTGCGTTTCGATAATCCATAAACCAGCTAGCTGACTCGTCTTCTTTGAGTGACATTTCGCCTTCTGGTATGAATTTCGAAGGTACTACTCGGATCACTCCATCGGCCCCGATGCCAAAATGACGATCACAGATTTTGCGAACTTGCTCAGCTGTGAGCTCCAGACTGCCGTCCTCGTCAAGTAACATGACGAAATCATTGCCGGTACCGTGGCCCTTAGTGAACTTTACTTTCGTCATCGTTTAAGACTACTTCCCTATTTGGCAAGTTCTGTGTGAACCAAAGTTTCAACAGCTGAAAATAAATTTGGATCTTGGTAATCAAACCATGTAATTCTTGGATCTCTTCTAAACCAAGACATTTGCCGACGAGCATACCTGCTGGTCAACTGGGTAGTTTCAGCAATAGCCTGATCTTGAGGAAGAGCCCCATCTATTTGTTTCAAGGCTTGTGCGTAACCTATTGCCTGTCTGGCTGTCTTTGAGTCACGCAATCCGCCATCTATGAGATTCCTGACTTCCCCAACCAAACCCTTTTCCCACATCTTATTGACTCGCTCCGCAAGACGCTCGAGAAGATGCTGCCGATCAGAATTAAGTCCTATTTGCAGATTAGGTAGATATGATTCGAACTGCTCTGGTAGCGCTGCCGCAAACGGCTCTCCGGTTAGCAGCACAATTTCTAATGCCCGGACGACTCTTCTTCCATTAGTTGGCTCAATCCGACTCGCGGCAACCGGATCCAGCTGTTCTAGTTTGCTGTGCATGGCGGCTGGCCCAAACTCGATCAGATCCTGTTCTAATTCCGCTCTGAGATTTTCGTCCCGGCCGGGGAATTGGAAAGTGTTTATCACAGAGGCCAGGTATAGCATCGATCCACCAACAAAAATCGGCAAGATTCGCTTTTCCTTGAGTTCAGTGATCTTCTGCCGAGCCTTGGCTTGGAAATTAGCCGCGGTACTTTCTTCGGTCACCTCTAGCCAATCAATCAGGTGGTGAGTTATACCTCTTCGCTCAGCAACAGAAAGCTTGGCGGTTCCAATATCCATTCCTCTATAAAACTGCATAGCGTCTGCATTGATCACCTCAGCCTTAATCCCATTTGCTGCAAGAGATTCGATGATATTCAGTGCCAGTGAACTCTTTCCAGTACCGGTAGGTCCAACAACACTGATAAATTCTGGGTTCAGTACCATTTGTTAACTAGAGCTCTTCACAGAAACAGATAAATTAATCGCACCTTTATTCTGTGTTGGGCTAGTTGGCACATCGCAGGACGCTGCCTGAGCGGCTTCAAAAGCATCCCCAGCTCGAGTTCTAACCACCTCTGGCTGGTCTCCAGGGTCAGCAATCAAAAAGTATGGCTTTGCTTGTGTGACCATAACCGAAACTAAATCCCCTGGCCTTGGTGGTATTGCAGCGCTCTCCCAATCGATGTGCACCAACCGGTTATCTCTCGCACGACCAGTTAGACGATTGGTCTGCTCATCTTTTCTGCCTTCACTATTTCCGATTAGCACCTCAATAGTTTTGCCAATCTGCTTCTGGTTTTCCTCCCATGCAATTTGGTTTACCACCTCAAGCAGTCGTTCGTATCGTTCCTGAACGATTTCTTTGGGAAGTTGGTCTGGAAGTTCTGCTGCGGGAGTTCCAGGTCGTTTTGAATACTGGAAGGTGTAGGCGATGGCAAATCTGGATTCTCTAACAACCCTAAGAGTTTCTTGGAAATCATCCTCGGTCTCAGATGGGAAGCCAACAATAATGTCGGTTGATATTGCAGCATCCGGCATTTGTTCTCTCACCCGCTCAAGGATTCCAAGATACTTGTCGCTTCGGTAACTACGGCGCATCTGCTTCAAAATGCGATCGCTACCTGATTGAAGAGGCATGTGTAATTGCGGCATTACATTATGGGTCTCGGCCATGGCTACGATGACATCATCAGTGAAAGCAGCAGGATGTGGGCTAGTAAATCGAACCCGCTCTAAGCCTTTAATCGCACCGCAAGCTCTAAGAAGCTTGGCAAAAGCCCCGCGATCGCCAAACTCAACTCCATATGTGTTCACATTCTGACCTAGCAGAGTTATTTCAATTACACCTTGATCAACTAAGGCTTCAATCTCAGAGAGAATTTCACCTGGACGACGGTCGCGCTCTTTACCTCTGAGGCTTGGGACTATACAAAACGTGCAGGTGTTATTACAACCGACACTGATCGAGACAAGGGCCGAGTAGGTGGAGTCCCGTTTAGTTGGTAAATCACTCGGGAATGTCTCTAAAGCTTCCAAAATCTCAATTTGAGCTTCGCTGTTATGCCTTGCACGCTCGAGAAGCGCTGGCAACGAACCAATGTTGTGAGTACCAAAAACTACATCTACCCATGGTGCCTTGGCGAGAATCTTGTCTTTATCTTTTTGGGCTAGGCAACCACCTACCGCTATTTGAAAATCACTATTACCAGCTTTACGCTCGACCAGCTGACCGAGGTTGCCATAAAGCTTGTTATCTGCATTCTCACGGACAGCACAGGTGTTGAAAACCAAAATGTCTGCTTCTTCACCCGGTTCAGCTTGAACATAACCGGCATCTTGAAGCAAGCCCGACAGCCGTTCACTATCGTGAACGTTCATCTGGCAGCCGAAGGTCTTTACCTCGTAGCTTCTTATTTTGGTTTCCATCTTCCCAATTTTAGCCGAGTGGCCTAACTATCGGGAAAGTTGTTCACTCGCGTATCGAACAGCGGACCAAACGACAGAGCTTGGGTAACCTTTTCTGGCTAAAAAGCCTGCCACCTTGCGCTCCAGGCTTGATTTATCAGTAGCTGAGGTTTTTGCCATCTTGGCTAAAGCTATTTCCTTAGCCAACTCGAGTTCATCATCTGACTCGATCTCGGTTAGAGCATCCTTAATAGCATCCTGCGGGAACCCCTTCTCCCGAAGTTCCATTCCTATCAGAGTCTTAGACTTTCCCTTGCGCTCAAAAAGCACTCGAGCGTGCTCTTTGGCAAGGGCAAAATCATCTACTAATCCGACCTCGGTGAATCTGGTTAAAAGTGAATCGATTAGCTCTGCTGGATACTCTTTTTCGACGAGTTGCTTACGAAGTTGACCGGAAGATTTTCCACCACGTTCAATCATCTTTAGCAGTGCCGAGCGAATCTCTTCCTCGAGCGCATCGACCGATTGCAGAACGTATTTAGGCTTAGTTGCTGCCTCCTCAGCGGAAGCTAGCAATTTTTGTAAGTCCACCTTAGTCGTTTACAGCCTTTAGATCGGTAGTTTCTTCCTCAGGAAGATCCGCTACCGCTCTTGGCACACCGATACCAAGTTTCGCCTTGATTTTCTTCTCAATCTCATCGGCTACCGCTGGGTTGTCTAAAAGATAATTTCTCGAGTTCTCTTTACCCTGTCCAAGTTGTTCCCCTTCGTAGGTGTACCAGGCTCCAGATTTCTTTACGATTTCTTGTTCAACACCGAAATCAAGCAGGCTTCCCTCCCTAGAGATACCAACGCCATAAATAATGTCGAATTCAGCCTGCTTGAAAGGGGAAGCCATTTTATTCTTGACCACTTTGACGCGGGTACGGTTTCCAACAGCATCCTGGCCATCTTTCAGGGTTTCAATTCTTCTAACATCAAGGCGAACAGATGCGTAAAACTTCAAAGCCTTACCACCAGCTGTGGTTTCTGGTGAGCCAAAGAAGACACCGATCTTTTCACGCAACTGGTTGATGAAGATTGCTGTGGTTTTGGTGTTGTTCAGAACACCAGTCAGCTTTCTCAGGGCCTGTGACATGAGTCGGGCTTGCAAACCAATGTGCGAATCTCCCATCTCACCTTCGATTTCAGCACGGGGAACAAGAGCGGCAACTGAGTCAATTACGATGATGTCGATTGATCCGGAGCGAATCAAAGTGTCGGCAATTTCAAGAGCCTGCTCTCCAGTGTCCGGTTGGCTAACCAAGAGCGCATCGATATCGACGCCTAGCGCCTTTGCATACTCAGGGTCAAGCGCGTGTTCTGCATCGATGAATACCGCAGTCCCGCCAGCCTTCTGACAATTGGCGATTGCGTGGAGTGCAACGGTGGTCTTTCCAGAAGACTCAGGTCCGTAGATCTCCACGATTCGGCCCTTTGGCAAGCCACCAATTCCGAGAGCCACATCCAGGGCAATTGAACCCGTTGGAATAATCTCTACCGGAGCTCTTTCGTCCGAACCGAGGCGCATTACCGAGCCTTTACCGAATTGTTTGTCTATTTGCGCAAGCGCAGTGTCTAGCGCCTTATCGCGATCTGAAGCTGATGGCATTTCTTTTCCTTTTCTGCCGCCTGAGCGACTGCTTTTATGCTGTCATGACACTACGCTGAACCCCGTCTTTTAGGCGGTGTCCCGTCAAATTGTTGATAACTAAATCAACTTTTCAACTGTTTATAAGTTACCATAAATCCGAACAAATTTACGAACAAATATCTATTCGGCGTGTTTATCTTTCGGCTTTTTGTTCAAGCCCAGCCAGCGCTCTTCTGGCACATTCTGGGCTCGACAAATAGCCAGCCAGATCTCTCTTGGGTCGATACCATCCGCTAGAGCCTGGGAGCCGGTCCGGTCATCAAGCTCGGTGAGGGCCAAATCTCGGAGCAAAACGGCGGCATACTCGCTTCCAAACTCATCAATCATGAGCATTTCAAAGTCGCTGTGGCGCACACTATGACGATAACCCCAAATTCCAAAGATTCCGGTCTGGCCATGCCCGTGGCTAAAAAAGAACCCCCAGCCGGAGCTGGGGGTTCAAATTTTCATCCTCTAGCGCGTATTGGCCATGGATTTGGAGTCGTAATTAGTGACCAATTCGGCTGGGACAGTGTCTGGGATAACCACTGTTTCAACAGCTTCAAATCGCTCTGCGACTAGGTGCATGATCTGTGAGATGGGGACATCAAGAGCAGAAGCAACCGAAGATAAAATCTCGGAAGATGCCTCTTTCTGTCCTCGCTCAATTTCGCTCAAATAACCTAAAGCGACCTTTGCACGACTAGCCACCTGTCGAAGGGTAAAACCCTTCTGTTGGCGGAGGTCTCGAAGTACGTCACCTATTTCTTGACGAACTAAAGCCATGTGGAGCCTCCTTTCAATTTATAGCAACCTGCTCTGGTTGCTAGCGGAACTAGTTTTCCGTAAAGATAACTTACCTGTTCCTAGTGACTTTTATAGCCTAGATTGCTGAAAGTTACCTTGGAATTTACTAGTGCCTACACTTACCCTTAACTGGCTTTTGGGGCTAAGTATTCCCCAATTTTAGCAAAAACTTGCTCAACAGACTTCACTCTAATCGCCTGCCTGTCGCCTGAAATGGACTCTTCCCAGACCCGATCGCCCATAGCCCCGGATATAGCTATGTAAACCAAACCAACTGGTTTTCCATCCTGAGCATCTGGTCCCGCTACACCGGTAGTGCTAACGCCTATGACCTGGTCGGTTGCCAACATCAGTTGCAGGGCCAACCTGGAGCGCACACCCGCTGCCATTTTTAGCGCAACCTCAGGGTCAACTGCGCCTACCCGCTCCAATAGTTCAGTGCTCACCCCTAAAGCTGAAGCTTTTAAACCTGATTGATAGGCAACTATTGAACCAAGAACAACTTTCGATGCGCCAGGAACGGAAACCAACTCGCTGCAAAGCAACCCTCCAGTTAGTGACTCGGCAATCGCAAGTTTCAGACCCTTTTTTTTCAGAGCGGCAATAACCTCTTCTGGTTTCACCTTGACTCCTGAATGTATTTGAATGCTGACCACCAGGTTAGAAATACAGCCCCATAGATTAACCCATAACCCATGTCAAAAACATCATTTCTCCACCAAACATTCAGCGGCGAGATCAACCAACCAATGGCAATACATTGCATGATTGTCTTTGACTTACCACTCGAGGATGCGGGAATCACTCGATCTCTGATGACAATCAATCGATAAATGGTGATAGCAACTTCTCTCACCAAAATGGCGATTGTCGCCCACCAAGGCATAACCTCGAGCAATGATAAAACTACGAAAGAACCACCTAGCAGAATTTTATCGGCAACAGGGTCTAGAAGTTTTCCTAGTTTGGTAACGGTTCCCTGTTTCCTAGCCACTGCCCCATCAATCCCATCGGTAGCTGCTAAAAGCACGAAACCGGCAAGAAGTGCCCAGCCGATGTTCTGACCAGGCTCGTAAAAACGGGAAAGAGCAAATAGATAAATTGGTGCAATAGCAATACGGGTGATGGTGATTAGGTTGGCTAAGTTCACAGACTAAGCCTAGCCCCTGCCGGTAAGCGACCAAGCGTCAGGATCGTCGTCTTCATCGCTCTGGGAAGCCCTTGGAACGAAATCCTCAAATTCACCAGCAGCCATAGATGTGGCTATTGGAGCGGTCGCGGTTGGTTCGCTCTTTGCTGATTTTTCACCCCGGAGCTGAGCTAAGACATCTGCTAGGTCTTCCGGCCTGACTAGCACCTCGCGAGCTTTTGACCCCTCGCTTGGGCCAACGATGTTTCTCGACTCTAGCAAATCCATTAAGCGGCCTGCCTTGGCAAAACCAACGCGCAGCTTTCGCTGCAGCATTGAGGTCGAACCGAACTGTGAAGAAATAATTAATTCGGCTGCCTGCAATAGTACTTCTAGGTCATCGCCGATGTCGGCGTCTACGACTCTAGTGGAAGCGACCTCATTGACGTCGGATCGATACTCAGGCTGCATTTGAACCTTTACGTGAGCAACTACCGAATGAAGTTCGGACTCAGCTATCCAAGCACCTTGAACTCGCATCGGCTTGTTGGTACCCATCGGTGAGAACAATGCGTCACCTTGACCAATCAGTTTTTCAGCTCCAGGTTGATCTAAGATAACTCGAGAATCGGTAAGTGAGGAAACTGAGAAGGCTAATCTCGATGGTACGTTCGCCTTAATCAATCCGGTAACAACATCAACCGAAGGACGCTGAGTGGCCAAGACTAGGTGGATACCTGCAGCTCTAGCCAACTGGGTGATTCTTACAATTGAGTCTTCAACTTCTCGCGGTGCGACAATCATCAGATCGGCTAACTCATCGACGACCACCATCAAATACGGATAGGGCTGCAGCTTTCTGGTTGAGCCTTCGGGAAGTTTGAGTTCACCGGCGACAAGTGCTCGGTTGAAATCATCAACGTGCTTGAAGCCGAAGGATGCTAAATCGTCATACCTTGCATCCATTTCCTTTACCACCCATTGCAAAGCTTCAGAAGCCTTTTTCGGATTGGTAATGATAGGAGTTATTAGATGTGGAACACCTTCGTAGGCAGCTAGCTCAACACGCTTTGGATCAATTAGCACCATACGAACTTCTGCGGGCTTGGAACGCATCAAAACCGATGCGATCATTGAGTTCACAAAAGATGACTTTCCGGCACCAGTGGCACCTGCAACTAAGAGGTGTGGCATCTTGGCCAAATTGGCGACCACGAAACCGCCCTCGACATCCTTACCAATACCGATCGTGAGAGGATGCTTACTCTGCTGAGCAACAGTGGATCGCAAGACGTCGCCGAGGGAAACAATTTCACGATCAACGTTTGGGATTTCTATACCAATCGCCGACTTACCCGGAATAGGAGCAAGTATCCGCACTTCATTACTGGCAACAGCATAAGAGATATTTCCAGCCAGCCGAGTAACTGCCTCAACTTTTACGCCAGGCTGAACTTCAACTTCGTAGCGGGTAACTGTCGGCCCTCTAGAAAAACCGTTCACGGTTGCTTCAACACCAAACTCTTTGAATACTGAATTCAAGGCTTCGACAACAGAGTCGTTCGCAGCTGTTTTCCCCTTAGGCGGAGTCCCCGACGATAACAGTGCAGCCGGTGGCAGCACATAAGGTCGTTTTGGCTTTGACTCCGGCACTACTGGAGCAAGTGTCTCTAAATCGCCAACTTCTTCCTCTATTACTTCGATAGGCTCAGTGGCCTGTGCGATTGGTTCAACAACTACAGGCTCAATCTCGGCAATCGGTTCAGTGCTCGGCTGTGGTGTTCCAAAAATGTCGTCCAGGTTAGTTGAGTCTGAAGACACTGACACAGGTTGGTCAAAGGCCTTCTTATCGGATGATTTGACTCTTCGCCACCAAGGTGCTTTAGTGCCATCGAAAGCGTCGGGTATTTCGTCTGCTTCAGTTTCTTCCACTTGCTTTTCAGTACCTGGAAAGAGTTTGTGATAAAGCTCACGAAATCTAGAAATAACTTTATGCGGAGCGGTTTTTGTCACAACCAAAATCGAACCGATTGCAAGTATCGTAAGTACGGCACCGGCACCCCAAATAGTAATGCTATTTACAAACAGCACCGTTACTAGCCAACCGAATAACCCGCCTGCTTGCGCTAAAACTTCAATTCCATCCGAAGGTTGTGGATGTGAGCTGGCCAGATGGAAAAAGCCTGAGATGCTAAAGAGAAAAAGCAACCAGCCAAAACCAACTCTGGAGTTGTCTTTGACAGTCGATGGATGGCGCATCAAATACATCGAGAAAAGGATCATCGCCACTGGTAGAGCAAGCGAGAGTTGGCCAAAGAAAAGCCCTGCGGAATAGCTGTTTATCAGCCTGGCGATGTCATTTCCATTGAGGAACCAAACGACTACTGCGCCGATTACTCCTAAAAGAAACAATGCAAACGGCGGTCCATCCCTGCGGTCCTCTTTGGCGAGCTTTTCCGAGGCCAAAGATCTTGCCAACCAGCCGACCGTAGCGGCGGAACTTAGGTAGACCCAAACTATGCTCCGCACAAGCCAGTTACGGCCACCTTCGGTTTGCGCAACAGGGGCCCTGCCGGCTTTAGAAGCGGGGGCTTTTTTAGAAACGTTCTTGCGTGATGCCATCCATCCAAAAATAACAGCGTCCCCCGTCAATACAGGTCAGGCACGGCGGAAAAGGGTTTCGCTAGCCGCTTATAACAACGGGAATAATTACCGGCCGGCGGCGATGGTTCTTATTTACCCAGGTGCCAATAGTCCGTCGAATTACCTGCTGCATGGCATAGGTATCCCGAATTCCCTCTTTAGCGGCCTCCGCCAAAGCTATTTCAATAAGTGGTTTCACATCATCAAAAACGTGATCGTCCTCGGCGTAGGCCTTTGCCCTAATCTCAGGCCCGACCACAACCCGTCCAGAGTCGGGGTCGATTACAGCAAATATGGAGATAAACCCTTCTTGGGATAGCAATCTTCGATCTTGAAGGTCTTCCTCGGTGATCTTGCCAACTGTCTTGCCATCGACATAAAGCATGCCGCAGTCAACTTGACCGACAACTTCGGCTTTACCTTCTGACAAATCAACTACCCAGCCATCTTCAATAATTGAGATGCGTTCAGCTGGGATACCGGTTTGTTCAGCTAGCCGGCCATTGGCAATTAGATGACGATACTCACCGTGCACTGGAAGCACATTCCTAGGTTTTAGCAAGTTATAGCAATAGAGCAGTTCTCCGGCAGCTGCGTGACCTGAAACATGCACTTTGGCATTTCCTTTGTGCACTACATTTGCCCTTAACCTGGTCAGCTGATCTATCACCCGATAAACTGCATTCTCATTACCCGGAATAAGCGAGGAAGCCAGAATCACAGTGTCGCCTTCACCGACAGAGATGTCGTGAGCTTCATTTGCCATCTTCGAAAGAACTGCCATTGGTTCACCCTGTGACCCAGTGCACATGTAAACAATCTCTGCTGGTGGAATGCTGGCGGCATCCTTTAACTCAATAAAGATGCCTTCCGGTGCTTTCAAATAGCCAAGATCCTCGGCGATCTGCATATTGCGAATCATTGAACGCCCAACCAGAGCTACTTTACGGCCATGCGCCGCAGCGGCATTGAGCACCTGCTGAACTCTATGCACATGCGAAGAGAAACTAGCGACCACCACCTTATTCGGTGTTCTAGCAATAACCTCATCGATAACCGGCCCGATGTCTTTTTCCAGCGGGGTGAAACCTGGCACATCGGCGTTGGTTGAATCCACCAGAAACAGGTCAAGCCCCTCTTCACCGAGTTTGGCGAAGGCCCTCAAATCGGTTAACCGGTTATCAAGAGGAAGCTGATCCATTTTGAAATCACCAGTATGCAAAACCGTTCCAGCTTTAGTTTTGATCACTACTGCTAAAGCGTCAGGAATTGAGTGATTTACAGCTATAAACTCCAGTGCAAATTCGTCAAGGTTTTTACTATCTCCCTCACGAACCACATATTGCTGACCGAGCAAACGGTGTTCTTTGAGTTTGGGATCTAAGAAAGCCAGAGTCAACTCTGAACCAAAAATAGGAATGTTCTCTCTCATTTGCAGAAGATATGGAACACCACCGATGTGGTCTTCATGGCCGTGGGTAAGAACTAGACCAACTACGTCATCCAATCGATTATTCAGATAATTCAGATCAGGCAAGATTAAATCAACACCTGGTTGATGGTCTTCAGGGAAAAGCACACCGCAGTCAACGATTAGGATTTTGCCGTTGATTTCGAACACGGTCATGTTACGACCGATTTCTCCTAAACCGCCGAGCGGAATTACTCGAAGCGTTCCAGCTCTTAGTTTTGGTGGTGCTGGAAGAGTTTCAAACATAAAACACCTATCTGGTGGTGCCAGCCACCTTCGGTAATGCTCCTCCCGCGGCAGCATTACGATCAGGTCGGAAGTTACTGAAGTTTAACCCAGGCACAACTCCAACTTTGTCTATGTCAGCTTCTATTCGAGCGGCCTCGGCTTCTTCTGGTCCGACTAGAGGCAAGCGAACACGCGGAGAATCGATTAGACCTAACCCGTGCAAAATGTATTTCGCTGCAACTGTTCCTGGTACGTGGGTCATCGCGGCCCGAACCAAAGGTTCTAGTTGATTGTGAACAATAAGTGCCTGATCGTAATCATTCTTATTAGTTGCATCGACTAATTCACGATATGCAAGCGGCGCAATATTTGCAGTCACCCCAATCAGCCCAGTAGCGCCAATAGATAGATGCGGCAAGATGTTGCTGTCATCACCTGAGAAATAGAGCAGGTCGGTTTCGTTTAAAACCCTAGAAGCTTGCGCAAAGTCGCCCTTAGCATCTTTGACGGCAACAATATTTGGGTGCTTTGCAGCTCGCAGAATTGTTTCAAAAGCAATTGGGATGCCCGTACGACCCGGGATGTCGTAGAGGATAACTGGCAGGTCAGTCGCATCGGCAATTAGCCTAAAGTGAGTAAGCACACCCGCCTGAGTTGGTTTGTTGTAATAAGGGGTGACAATCATCACTCCGTCGGCACCGGCTTTTTCGCTTTCTTGATAAAGCTGAATGGCATGGGCGGTTTCATTAGAGCCACCACCGGTAATAATCTTGGCTCGCCCTGAAGAAACAGACTTTCCAACTTTGACCAACTGAAGCTTCTCGGCATCGGTTAGTGTGCTGGTTTCTCCTGTGGTTCCGGTTACCACTACCCCATCGGCTCCGTTGGAGATTATGTAATCAAGGTGCTTTTCGGTTGCCGGCCAGTCCACTTCACCATCTGGCGTCATCGGAGTAACCAAGGCAACTAGTACCTGGCCGAAGAGATCCTTTTGTATTTGCGACATAGGTAAAGATTAGTGCTCTGCTCGAATTTGCCAAAAACCAGGCTACGGAGCAACACGGCCGTTCTCATTGAATGCTTGATAGGTATAAGGCATGAGCTCGGCCCAGAAGTCTTCCATCTTTTCAGCACACATCTCAATCTCGCGCTGTGGGAAGGAAGGAAAATGAGTTCCCTCACGCTTGGTACGTAAACTCAAGAAGTTCATCAAGGCACGTGAATTCATAGTCACATACATCGAAGAGTAGATATTCAGCGGCAGGACAATACGGGCAACTTCTCTTGCAATACCCGCTTCAAGCATTCGCTTATAAGACTCGTAAGCCTGCGTTGATACAGTTCTTGACTCCTGTTGAACCAGAGCTATCTGCTCTGCGGTACCGGGTAGGAATTCGTAGTGCCCAGTTTTACCGACCTGAATTAGGTTTCGATCGGCACCTGGAATATAAAAGACGGGGTTCAGTTCGCGGTAACGACCCGATTCCTCGTTATATGAAGCGATACGATGGCGCATAAATTCACGGAATACAAAAATCGGTGCTTGAACGTAGAAAGTCATCGAGTTGTGTTCAAATGGTGAACCGTGGCGGTCACGCATAAGGTAGTTGATTAATCCCCGGCTACGCTTCTCATCCTCGCTGGCATCTACTTTTGCAGCTGCGTTCTCTAGGGTTTGCTCGCCTTGGGTTGATACTCTGGCAGCAAACAGCACGTCGCTATCTGAGGCTGAAGCTCTAACCAATTCGACTGTTACATCACTTCTAAAAATTATCTCTGACACGCTCTAAAGCCTACCTTTGGTTTAGGGCGATGGCTTTACGCATCGCCTTTCTGGCGAGTTTCCGATTACCGCAGGCATCATAAATCAACCCGAGGGCAAACCAGCTTCGCCAATTTTCTGGATCCGATTCTGCCATTTGCTGGTATTCAGGAAATTCTTGCAGGGCCTCTGCTTTGTTTGCTCGACCTGATGGCAGAAAACCAAACTTGAATCTTGGCCAAGCATCCTCGGATTCAAGCTGTCGGCCAAGTTTTTCAATGGCTAGCCCAAAGCGTAATTCCCTAAAGATTCCACAGAACCCGAACAGCGGAAGAATCAGAATGAACAAGCCCATTGTCTTTGGGATCAGGTTGTCCTGAATCAGAAAGTAGTAGCCTTGCTGGCCCATCAAAGCCAAATAGAGCACCACTAGTGCAGACATGACAACAGCACCGAGTTTTGCTCCGGTCATCTAGATACCTAAAACCTGATCTAGACCAACAACTAAACCTTTGGTATTAATGGCAAAACGGATGCTTGCTAGCATTCCTGCTGAATATGCCTGCACCGAATTTGCCTGGTGGCTAATGACTAATGTTTCCTGATTGCCGCCGAGGACAACTTCTTGTTTAGCGGAAACCCCATCCACTCTCAGACTGTGAATTGGCACCCCGGCAATGATTTCACCGCGCGCTTTTTGACCGGCACCTTGAACTTCAGCTGGATTTGGCCTATTTGCTTCTATCATCTCGGCTGTTCTGATTGCAGTTCCAGAAGGAGAGTCGATTTTGCCAGCATGGTGAGTTTCGATTATTTCAATGGTTGAAAAGTACTTGGCAGCTTCTGCGGCAAAACGGCTACCTAGAACTGAGCCAACTGAAAAATTGGGGACAATCACCACGGCGCTGTCAGTTGGATTCAGGCTCACTAAATCAGATTTGGCCCAACCGCTAGTAGCAACCACGATGTTGATTGAATTTGCCAGGGCAAATTCGACAACCTGTTTGCTGACCTCCAGTTTCGTTGCCTCAAAGATAACGTCTGCACCTAATGCTTGCTCTAATAAAATCTTGGAATCTATTGCTGAATAAAGCTCTAAATCGGATGCATTTTCAATTAGTTCAACTGCTAATTTGCCCATTCGGCCGGTAGCACCAACAACGGAAACCTTAATTGTCATGAATAAAACCTACTACCCTTGATAAAACTCGTCGAAGAGATTTTTAGAAATATCGCCAACCGCAACAAAAGACCTTTTGGCTTGGAACATCTGCTGAGCAATTTGCTGCACATCCTGGAGTTCAACTGCATTGAATTTGGTAAGCGATTGATCTAGGTCGATAAACAATCCGTCGGTAAGTTCGGCTGAACTTAGCCTCGACATCCGAGCTTGGGTGCTTTCAAACTTGAGTGCTAAACCACCAGAGATATTTCCTTTAGCTAGATCCAGCTCCGCTAGAGTGATCCCCTCGTTAGCCACTTTTTCTAGTTCATCGAGCATGAGTTTGGTCACTTCCTTAGCCTTGGCTGGAGAGCACCCGGCGTAAAGACCAAACACAGCTCCGTCGCTGTAGCCCTGATTGAAAGAGTAAACGGAATAGGCCAAGCCGCGCTTTTCACGAATCTCCTGGAACAGCCTTGATGACATACCGCCACCTAAAACGGTATTCAAAATTGCCATAGCGTATCTGCGCTCATCCGATGCCACCACACCAGGATTACCAAAAAGGATATTTGCCTGGGCAATTGGCCTAGTAATCACCTGAACTGTCGCCGGAGCATCGGTCGGGTTTAGTTGTTTTTCTCGCCAAGGCCTAGGTGTTGCCGGCTTCGACAGTTCCCAACCAGCCCGTTCCAAATTTTGTTCAACTAAAGTAACCAACTGGCCGTGGTCAATTCCACCGGCGGCGGCAATCACCAAATCCTGTGGTCGATAATTTGCTTGATAATGATCCCAAACTGCATCTCTAGAAACGGCTGTAATGGTCTGTTTTGTCCCACCGATTGGCCTGCCTAAAGCATGGCCATTTAGCACCGCTGCGAAAAACTCTTCGTGCGCCACATCCTGCGGGTCATCATCGTTCATAGCTAGTTCTTCGAGAATGACGGTTCGCTCGTTCTCAAACTCCGTTGGATCAATTACCGAAGAGGTAAGCATGTCGGCAATTACTTCAACTGCTACTGGCACAGCTTTATCTTGAACCCTTGCGTAATAGCTCGTGTGTTCTTTTCCAGTCATGGCATTTGAAGCGCCGCCGACCGAATCGAAGGCAACTGCTATATCCAACGCCGTTCTAGTTTTAGTGCCCTTGAATAAAAGATGCTCCAAGAAATGTGTTGAGCCGTAGTGACCGCTGTTTTCATCTCTTGACCCGACTGCCACCGAGAAAGAAACTGAGGCCGACTGAGCCGCCGGCATTACTTCAGTTAAAACGCGAACACCGCACGGTAAGACAGTACGGCGAACCGTACTGCCTCCCGATGCGGTGAACTCTAATTCGGGTTGTTCAAGTTGAAACTGAACCGCCGTCATTTACTACTCTTCGTCAGAATCTTCAGATTCCTGGGCAACTTCGCCTTCAACAACCGGTGCTAACGAAAGCTTGCCTCGATCATCAATCTTGACTAACTCGACCATGATTTTTTGGCCAACAGTAAGAACATCTTCGACATTCTCTACGCGCTTGCCAGTGAGTTTACGAAGCTCGGAAATGTGAAGCAGTCCGTCCTTACCAGGTAGCAACGAAACAAACGCACCAAAGGTTGCCAGCTTGACCACAGTACCTAGGAATCGTTCACCGATTTCAGGAACATGAGGGTTGGCAATTGCGTTCACTGCGGCACGAGCTGCCTCGGCAGCAGGGCCATCGGTTGCACCGATGTAGACAGTTCCGTCGTCCTCGATTGAGATATCTGCTCCAGTATCTTCCTGGATCTGATTAATCATCTTGCCCTTAGGCCCGATAACCTCACCGATCTTATCTACTGGAATCTTCACAGCAATAATTCTTGGCGCGTAAGGTGACATTTCATCTGGCTCGCTAATGGCATCCTTCATCAAATCAAGAATGCTAAGACGTGCTTCCTTGGCCTGGGTTAGAGCGCCAGCTAGAACTTCGGATGGAATACCGTCCAACTTGGTATCCAACTGAATAGCGGTTACGAATTCGCTGGTTCCAGCAACTTTGAAGTCCATGTCTCCGAGAGCATCTTCTGCTCCCAGAATGTCGGTCAAGGCAGCATACTCAGTCTTACCATCAACAGTGTCGGATATAAGACCCATAGCGATACCAGCTACCGGTGCGCGCAGTGGAACACCAGCATTTAGTAGTGACAGTGTTGAAGCACAAACAGAACCCATCGAGGTTGAACCGTTAGATCCAAGAGCCTCAGATACCTGGCGAATTGCGTAAGGGAACTCTTCGCGAGTCGGTAGCACAGGAACCAGCGCGCGCTCAGCTAGAGCACCGTGGCCAATCTCACGACGCTTAGGTGAACCCACACGACCAACTTCACCGGTTGAATAAGGTGGGAAGTTGTAGTTGTGCATGTATCGCTTAGTTGTCACTGGCGATAGCGAGTCAATCTGTTGCTCCATCTTCAGCATGTTCAAGGTAGTAACACCGAGAATCTGAGTCTCACCGCGCTGGAAAATAGCAGAACCGTGAACTCTAGGGATTACCGCGACTTCACAGTCAATCTGTCTAATGTTCTTCTTGCCACGTCCATCGATACGAATGCCTTCTTTGAGCACTCTGGTGCGAACAATCTTCTTGGTGACAGATTTGTATGCAGCTGAGATCTGGTTTAGCTGGGACTCCTCTAGCGTCTCCGCCAACTTCTCTTTAACCGAAGCCTTTAGTGCATCGTCCGCATTCTGACGCTCAGTCTTATCTGCGATTTGATAGATGCGAGATAGCTCAGCTTCAGCAAGTTTGGCAACTGCTTCAAAAACCTCGTCTGAGTATGGAGCAAATAGCGGATATTCTGCAGTTGGTTTGGCAGCATCGGCAGCAAGTTGCTGTTGAGCCTTGACCAACTGAGCGATAAATGGCTTGGCGGCTTCGAGGCCTTGGGCTACGACTTCCTCGCTAGGTGCAGTTACACCTTCGTTCTTGATAAGGTTCCAAGAACCTTCAGTAGCTTCAGCCTCAACCATCATGATGGCGACATCCTCTTTGCCACCTTCGGCAACAATGCGACCAGCAACAACCATATCGAACACTGCACGCTCTAGCTGTGAGTGCTTAGGGAAGGCAACCCATTGGCCGTCGATCAGAGCCACTCGAACACCACCGATTGGGCCAGAGAACGGTAGTCCCGCCAACTGAGTTGACATCGAAGCAGCGTTAATAGCTACTACGTCATAAAGCTCATCTGGGTGGATAGCGAAAACGGTTACTACAACCTGAATTTCGTTTCGTAGACCATCAGGAAACGATGGGCGAAGTGGGCGGTCAATCAAACGACATGCCAAAATCGACTCTGTCGAAGGACGTCCCTCTCTCCTGAAAAAGCTGCCAGGAATCTTTCCGGCCGCATACATCTTCTCTTCAACATCGATAGTTAGCGGGAAAAAGTCAAACTGATCCTTAGGGGTCTTTCCTGCTGTGGTTGCCGAAAAGAGCATTGTCTCTTCGTCGATATAAACTGCCGCTGCACCTTGTGCTTGCTGAGCTAGTCTTCCGGTTTCAAAACGGATAACTCTTTTACCAAATTTTCCGTTGTCAATTGTTACTTCTGTTGCTTTAATTTCTGGACCTTCCACGGTCCCTCCTCTTTATATCCTCTTAATGAAAGCGCGAATCAAATTTTGATCAGGCGCGCTAGAGCACGACAAATAAAGCGTCCGATAATTTTTTGAGGGATGCCCTGGCCAACAGTAATAAAACTTGGGTATTTCCGCCCCAAGATCCACCACCGATGACCAGCAAACCTGCCGTTCGGCTCTAGGACAAGACTAACAGAGCACTAAGACAAACACCTATAGGCAAAAAACGCCTAGATTACAGGGTTTCTGGTTTGATTCTCTTGTTTCCTTCAGCTGCGCTCTTACTCGCCATCAAAGGAAAGATGACATTCACTATCAAACTGAAAATTCCAGCAAATAGCAGGCCAACAAAAGTCATAATGCCATATCCGTAGAAATTAGGATCGTTTGCCAAAGAAGTAATTGCTGCTGCCGTAAGTTCGGAATCGGGATCCATCAGCTGCTCCCAGTTAAGCAGACCTGATTGAATTCCCAAATTAACAATGCCAAAAATTCCAACAAATAGAACAATCACTGACAAAATCGGTGCCAATAGCCAAGCCCAACTAAAACCAGCATCCCGAAGACGGCGAACCAAGACTGAAAGACTGGGGATCAAAATTACTAGGTTGAAAGCTACACCGATAATTCCAAAACCAACAACCGAGTCAACTACGGCGACTACTAAAGATACAAGGAAAACAAACAACACGAAGTACCAGTATTCGGCTCGACCAGCTACTCCCCTAAAGTTTGCAAAGTTTTTAAACACCGATTGAATTGCGCCTACAAAATCCATTTTGGTTTCCTTTCTTTCTTTTACAAGCCTAGGACATGTTAAACCAAGAAGCCGCCTATTACAAAGGCGGCTTCTAGTAAGTGTTTTACGCTTAGCGGCGTAGTCCCAATTTCTCAATTAGGCTGCGATAGCGATCAATGTCAACATTCTGCAAGTAACCGAGCAGACGACGACGCTGACCGACCAGCAGCAAAAGTCCACGACGTGAGTGGTGGTCATGCTTGTGGTGCTTTAGGTGCTCGGTTAGATCCTTGATGCGCTCAGTGAGAACAGCAATCTGAACCTCTGGGGAACCGGTATCACCTGGTTTAGTCGCATATGCGTTGATAATTTCAGTTTTCTTTTTAGCGTCCAGTGCCATTTTGTTCCTTTCAAGGCTCGCTGCGCGGCGCTATAAACCTTTTGTCTAAAGCTCTTTTATCCGCGGCCGGTTCACGGCAACCTTGTAATACTAGCCGAAAACTAGGCTCGAGTGCTAGCCCAGCAAAGCCCTGATTTTATCTAAGTCCCGGTTGATCTCAGCAACCAGGTCTTCAACCCCACTGAATTTGGCTGCCGGCCTAATGAACTCGACATACTCGCAAGTTATTACCTTGCCGTATAGATCTAGGCCTCGCTGATCGATGATGTGAGCTTCTAGCAGTCTCGGGACGGCTTCAAAAGTTTCGTTCATCCCAACCGAAAGCGCTGACATGTACCTCTCGCCATCTGCATAAAGCCAGCCTGCATAGACGGCATCCCTGGGCAAGAGACCTTCGGAGTCCCGTGCCATATTTGCCGTAGGGAACCCTATTTCTCTTCCAATTTTTAGTCCGTGTTCTACCTCGCCAACTGTTGTGTGATTTCGCCCCAACAGTCTTGCCGCCTTAGTTACATCACCGGCTAAGAGCAATTCACGAATCCAACTTGTAGAAACCATTCGACCTTCAAATTCAAGCCCTGGTATTTCTAAAACGATGAATCCCAATTCTGCGCCGAGTTCTCTCAGTAATCCAACATCTCCTAGACCACCTGAACCAAAACGGAAGCCTTCTCCGACAATTACTGCCTTGGCTTGCAGGCCATCAACTAGATAGCGTTGAACAAATTCCCTTGCACTTAGATGTGAAAAGGCCTCATCAAATGGTTCAGCCAACATAAGTTCAATTCCAGACTCATCTAGAAGTTGGGCCTTTTGCCCAGGCCCAATCAATGCAGGCGGAACCTGGCTAGCCTGCAAGGTTTCGGAAGGGTGACGATCAAAAGTTATTAATGCTGGGGTCAGCATCTGTTGCTCGGCAATCGAAATAGTTTCGGCAATCAATCGCTGGTGACCGAGATGAATCCCGTCAAATTTCCCGATAGTAACCACTGTCGGTTGCAGTTCTCTAGGCAACTCCGCCAAAGAATTTACTTTAATCATTTCTTTGCTCTCCGAAGCCACCATAACCCAAAAATCGGCAACACTAAAGGAATAAAACCATAGCCAATTCCAAAATTTGACCAGACAGTTGGATGGGAAAATATGTTTGGCATAGCTATGCTCAATGCTCCAACAATCACTACGCCGACTAACTCGAAATAAAGAGTCAATCTAGCCAGCCAGAACTTACGCCTAACCAGCGCAACTGTGGCCAGAATATAGACAAGCCCTGCTAGAAGGCTCAAACTGTATGCAAGTGGGGCTTCTTCAAATTTTCTAAATATTTGATAACTAGCTCTGACAGTGGCTGAAAGTGCAAACACAGCATATAGGGCAACAACAATATTGCCTGAGCCGAATCCTCGGCGATGATTTGTCATAGCGTCTAGCCTAGTTGGCTATCTTCACAGCCAGGAAGAGAGTTATTGCTCCCCTACAACTGGTAAGCGTTCCCTGACCAAATCTGCCACATCCGCACGAGCATAATTGCAACTGTCAGCGAAGCCAGCGAAATCACGAGAGTTGACCATTTCGTTCTTTCAAAGACAGCCCATATCACAGCTGCTGGTGGAATGATCAATGCCGTCAGGATGTACCCGAAAAACTCTAAAGTGTCACCGACCGCATTAGCCCCAGATGAAACCAGTACGATGCTCCAAATCAACTGAATGATTAGGGCAGTTTCAATCAATATGGCTGTGCCGACTGACCACCAAGATGGCGGCCGTTGAAAAACTGCCAGCCCAAATGCTAACGCCGCTGAAAGTAGGCAAATAGAGATAAGCGCCTGATAGGAAACTTCAAGCAATTTCTGACTCCTCAAATACCACGAGAGAACGTAGCGAGTCTTTTTTAGCTTGGGTCAAAATAGCGACAAGCTGCCCCTCGTGCACGGCACCAACTTCACCCGCTATTTGACCAGGGATCTGCTTACCCTGTCGAATCATTACTTTTTGCTCACTATCAATCTCACGAATCGGCATTAGTGACAGACAGGCTTGATTGAGTGCAATCGAATTAGCCTTTCCTTCCTGCAATTCAGCCAAACTGTAGCCTTGGTTAACTTCAAAGTCTCCAACTCTAGTTCGCCGCAGCGAAGTCAGATGGCCGCCAACCCCCAGAGCACTACCCAAGTCTCGAGCCAGCGCTCTAATGTATGTTCCAGATGAGCAGTCCACTCTAACCGCAAGGTCGATGTGTGTCTCAGCTTCTGCAATATCTAGTAATTCGAATTTTGCTACGGTAACTGACCTTGGTTTTAGCTCGACTTGCTCACCAGAACGAACAAGATCATACGCTCTAACTCCAGAAACTTTTATCGCTGAGACCGATGATGGCACTTGAGAGATCTGACCAGTCAGTTTGGAAATCTCTGCCTCAATCTTGGCCTTTGGAAGTCCTGCCAATTGATCTTTTTCAGAAACATAAATTACTTCGCCTTCGGCATCATCAGTGATTGTTGAGCTACCTAATCGAATGGTCGCAAAATAAGTTTTGTCTTTCCCCACAGCAAAAGTCAAAAGCTTCGTCCCCTGATTAAACCCAAGCACCAACAAGCCAGTTGCCATCGGATCAAGAGTTCCAGCATGGCCGACCTTTTTGGTACCTAAAGCCTTACGGACTTGAGCCACAACATCATGGCTGGTTAGGCCGCTAGGTTTATCAATCAGCAAAAAACCAGAAGAGCGCAAAATTACTCGTCTTCATCTTTTTGTTTAGGTTCGCGGTAAGGATTTTCTCCTGCAGCAAACTCAGCCTCTTTCGCCGACTTGGCAGTTTCTTCGTCTCTAGCTTTTGCCTGTGCCAGCAGTTCATTAAGGTGAGCTGCCACTTCAGGTACCTCGTCGGTCAAGAATTCAATAGTTGGTGTAAGGCGAATACCTAATTGATGACCGACTTCACTTCTGATTTTTCCGCGGTAGCGATCTAAAATCTGACTAGTTAGTTCGGACTGAGCTTTATCTCCAAAAACCGTGTAGTAGATCTTGGCATTTGCCAAATCTGGCGTAACTCGAACATCGGTGATTGTGACAAAGCCCAAATCCGGGTCTTTCACGACCCTCTCCAAGGCAGTTGCCGTGAGAACCTTTATTTGCTCAGCTAAGCGCCTCGCCCTTGCTGCATCAACCATTAGACTCTCGGCTTTTCTCGCATCTCGTAAGTTTCGATGACATCGCCAATTTGAATGTCATTGTAATCGGATAGTCCGATACCACATTCGAAGTCAGTCTTGACTTCATTGGCATCATCCTTGAATCGCTTTAGCGACTCGATCTTTAGGTTTTCAGCCAACATCACACCATCACGACTAACTCTTGCCAACGAATTGCGCTTGATTGATCCGGAGCGAACGATAGAACCGGCAATCGTGCCAACCTTAGATGACTTGAAGATTTCGCGAACCTCTGCAGTACCAAGCTGGGCTTCCTCAAACTCAGGCTTGAGCATACCCTTGAGTGATTTCTCAATATCATCAAGTGCCGCATAAATAACAGAGTAGGAACGAATGTCGACGCCTTCGCGATCGGCTCTTTCCTTTGCCTTATTATCAGGTTTCACGTTAAAGCCGATGATGATGGCATTATCAACTGTGGCTAGGTTCACATCGCTTTCAGTAATCGCACCAACACCTCGGTGGATAATTCGCAGTGAAACCGAATCATCAACTTCAATTTTCAACAGCGAGTCTTCCAACGCTTCAACAGCACCAGCAACATCACCCTTGATAACCAAGTTGAGTGCAGATACCTTTCCTTCCTCGAAGGCTTTGGTGAAGTCTTCAAGACTGACGCGCTTTCTTGTTTTAGCCAGCAGCGCATTTCTGTCAGCAGCTTCACGCTTTTCAGCAATTTGTCTAGCTTGACGCTCGTCCTCGGTTACCACGAACGTGTCACCGGCTCGAGGAACGGACTGCAAGCCGAGTACCTGGACTGGATGTGACGGTTCAGCCGCTTCCACCGGCTTGCCATCATCATCAAACATCGCACGAACACGACCATGAGCAGCACCGGCGACTATTGAATCTCCAACTCGCAGTGTTCCTGACTGAATCAGCACTGTGGCAACTGCTCCACGACCCTTATCGAGGTTGGCTTCAATGGCCACACCTCGAGCGTCGCGGTGAGGGTTGGCCCGAAGATCCAAGGCAGCATCAGCGGTGAGAAGAACAGCATCTAATAACTGCTGGATACCGGCACCGGTTAGCGCAGATACATCGACGAACATCACGTCACCTCCGTATTCTTCGGCGACAATGTTGAATTCGGTTAGCTGTTGACGAATCTTGGCCGGGTTGGCCCCTTCTTTATCAACCTTGTTCACCGCAACCACAATTGGCACAGCCGCCGATTGAGCGTGATTTAGCGCTTCAATAGTCTGCGGCATCACCCCGTCATCGGCTGCTACAACCAAAATCGCGATGTCGGTAACTTGCGCACCACGGGCACGCATAGCGGTAAACGCCTCGTGACCTGGTGTGTCAATAAACGTAATTGCTCGGTCCAAGCCCTCATGAACAGTGTGAACCTGATAAGCGCCGATGTGCTGAGTAATTCCACCGGCTTCACCAGCCTGAACATTGGCATCACGAATTTTATCCAGCAGCCTGGTCTTACCGTGATCTACGTGACCCATGACAGTAACTACTGGAGCTCTAAATTCAAGCTCATCCTCGTTGTCTTGTCCATCATCTGAAATATCCAAACCAAAAGAATCAAACAGTTCACGTTCTTCATCTTCGGGAGAAACAACTTCGACTTTGTAGCCGAGCTCTTCACCTAAAATTTGGAAAGTCTCTTCATCCAATGAGGCCGTTGCCGTTGCCATTTGACCTAGATGAAATAGCACCGTAATAAGTTGACCTGCATTGGCATCAATCTTGTCAGCGAAATCTTGAATCGAAGCGCCGCGACGCAAACGAACGATAGTATTGCCGTCACCTCTTGGCACAACTGCGCCACCTAAGCTCGGTGCAATTCTCTGTTCAAACTCTTCGCGTTTTGCACGCTTTGACTTTCTAGCTTTCGATGCGCCTTTAGCTCCGCCCTTACCAAAAGCTCCAGCCGCATTTCCACCACGGCCGCGACCTCCAGCACCTGGTCTACCGCCAGGAGGGAATCCACCTGGGCCCGCCGGAACACCGGTGCCTGGTTTTGAAAAACCGCCAGGTCTGGATGATCCACCTGGAGCAGGTCTTGCGCCACCAGGTCTGGTTCCCTGCGGACCA
>JAURKU010000025.1 GCA_030831605.1 Rhodoluna sp. | reverse complement strand
GGTTATGCCGGTGAATACATCAATCAAATAGCTGAGAGCGTCAAAGCAAAACACCCTGAGGTGCTAACACTCGCCGAAGTTGAAGCTACGGAGGCTTGCCGAGCAGCCGGAGTAGAAATGATGTTTGGTGAAATCAAGCAATCGCTCGAGGAGTTTGGTGTTGTCTTTGATGTTTACTTCCATGAAAACTCACTTTATGAAAGCGGTGCAGTATCTAAGGCAATAGATCGACTTAGAAATCTTGGCCACATTTTTGAAGAAGACGGTGCGATCTGGTTGCGCTCAAGTTCTTTCGGTGATGATCGCGATCGCGTAGTCATTAAAAGCGACGGCGAAGCCGCATACATCGCTGGTGATCTTGCTTACTACCTAGATAAACGTGAACGTGGTTTCGATCGAGCAATTTATATGCTGGGAGCTGACCATCACGGGTATGTGCCAAGAATGATGGCTATGTGCGCTGCCTTTGGCGACGAGCCAGGCGTGAATTTGGAAATTCTCATTGGGCAGTTAGTCAATCTTGTTCGAAACGGTGAGCCGGTAAGAATGTCTAAGCGAGCTGGGACAGTTGTCACCATGGAAGATCTAGTTGAAGCGGTTGGGGTGGATGCGGCTCGTTATGCGCTTACCCGGTCGTCAATCAATTCGATGTTGGATATCGATTTAGACCTGTTAGCAAAAAAGACTAACGATAACCCGGTTTTCTACGTTCAGTATGCCCACGCAAGAACTAAGCAGGTAGCCAATAACGCAGCAAGTCTTTTGGTTACTGACGAGGAATTTGATCCCGCTCTGCTCAGTCATGCAACCGAAAGCGAATTGCTGGCGAAGCTGGCGCAATACCCGGAGGTGCTGCGTCATGCCGCTGAGCAACGAGCGCCTCATCTGGTGGCTCGCTACCTCGAAGAAGTTGCTGGAAGTTACCACCGTTGGTATGACAACTGCCGGGTTACCCCGCTCTCAGGCAAACCGGTGGAAAGCGTGCACCGCACCAGGTTGTGGCTAAACAGCGCGGCCAGCGTGGTTCTATCAAGTGGCTTGGCGCTTCTTGGCGTGAGCGCACCGGAGCGGATGTAATGATGAGTGAATTACTAGCTCCAGACTGGCTCAACGTTCCAGCAGATGTTAACTCCTTGAATGAAAATATCTGGCCGGCTAATTTTGTGCGTGGCGAAGACGGGCACTGCTTTTTAGCTGGGGTAGCGGTAGCCGACCTGGCACAACAGTTTGGAACACCTTTGTATGTCTTAGACAAACAGGACTTTTTTGCTCGTGCAAAAAAGATTAAACAGGCCTTCGAAGAGGCGGCAAAGCGGCACGGCACTCAAGCGAAAATCTATTACGCAGGTAAGGCACTACTAAACACTGAAATTGTTCGCTGGGTGGACGAACTTGGTTTGTCATTGGATACTTCTTCAAATGGCGAGATGGCGGTGGCCCTAGCCGGAGGTATTGCCCCGGAGCGAATCGGCCTGCACGGAAACAACAAATCCCACAGCGAAATCGGCAGAGCTGTAACAACTGGTGTCGGTGTGGTGGTGATCGATAGTGAAATTGAGGTTGAGCGCATCGCCTCGGCTGCTGGTTCACAGGATCGTATTCAAGCTGTGCGGTTAAGAGTAAATAGCGGAGTGCACGCACACACGCACGAATATTTAGCAACTGCGAGAGAAGATCAAAAATTCGGCATTGCCATAAACGATGTTGCTGCGGTAGTTGAGACTATTCGCTCACATAATCACTTGGAATTTCTAGGCTTGCATTCACATATTGGTTCACAGATATTTGCAGTTGAGGGATTTGTCGAAGCGGCAAAGAGACTAGTTCGCTTACACGCCGAGTTACTAAAATCTGGGCCAGTACCAGAACTCAATTTAGGTGGTGGCTTCGGTGTGGCCTATACCGAAAATGAGCAGCCATTAGCCATTGAATATGTTGCCGAAACAATAATCTCAGCCGTTGCCAAGCAATGCGAAGAGTTAGGTATTCCAATTCCTGTTCTAGCTTTTGAACCTGGTCGATACATCGCTGGCCCAAGCGGCATCACGTTGTATAACGTCGGCACAACCAAAGATGTGTTAGTGGGTGAGGAGAATCTAGTTCGCAAATATGTAAGCATCGACGGTGGAATGAGTGATAACGCGAGACCTGCGCTCTACTCGGCCAACTACACCTGCGCCTTGGTTTCAAGAGATTCTTCCGAAGATCCGGCACTTGTTCGAGTTGTCGGTAAGCACTGTGAGTCTGGAGATATCGTTGTTCGCGACGGGTACCTGCCAGGGGATATCGCGCCAAATGATTTACTCGCGGTGGCCACCACTGGGGCTTACTGCTACTCGCTGGCTAGCAATTACAACTATCTGCCTAGAGCGGCAATAGTTGCAGTAGATCAGGGCAAGGTTGAGCTATTGGTTAGAGCCGAAACCGAGCAGGATTTATTGACAAGAGATGTGAAGGCGAAGAAATGATTGAATACAGGCCACTTCGAATAGCGCTTTTAGGAGCCGGATCAGTCGGCTCGCAGGTTGCCAAACTCTTGCTGGAGAACAGAAAAGAACTGGCCCTTAGAGTTGGGGCAGAACTTGAACTAGTTGGCGTATTGGTCCGCGATAAACAATCTGCCCGCGATTACCAAATCCCCACCGAGTTGCTAACTACCGCTCCTGAAGCGCTAATTCTTGGGGCCGATATAGTCATTGAAGTTATGGGCGGTATCGAGCCAGCCAGAACCTATATTCTTCAAGCGCTTAATTCAGGTAGCGATGTAATCACTGCAAATAAGGCATTACTGGCAAATAATGGTGAAGAGCTTTTCGAAGCAGCCGAACAAGTTGGAGCACAACTTTATTTTGAAGCTGCTGTAGCCGGTGCAATTCCGATCATTCGGCCACTCAGAGAATCATTAGCCGGTGACAAGGTTAAAAGAATCATGGGTATAGTAAACGGCTCAACAAACTTCATCCTGGATCGAATGGATTCAACTGGCTGTAATTTGCAACAAGCAATGGCCGAAGCAACCAAGCTTGGCTATCTTGAGGCTGACCCGAGCCTAGATATCGAAGGTTACGATGCAGCGCAGAAAGCCGCCATCCTCGCCTCACTTGCCTTTCACACAGAAGTGCCACTAGATCGGGTTTACCGCGAGGGTATCAGCAAGATTACTAGTGAGCAGATTGCGGCAGCGAAGCGCGATGGCTATGTGATCAAGCTTCTAGCTATCTGTGAGAAGATCTCTGCAACAGATTCGGATCCTGAGGGAATATCCGTGCGAGTGTATCCAGCGATGATTCCACTTGAGCACCCGCTAGCGTCAGTGCGCGGAGCATTCAATGCGGTTTTCGTTGAAGCGGAAGCTGCCGGATCACTTATGTTCTATGGCTCAGGAGCCGGAGGTTTGCAAACTGCTTCCGCCGTGATGGGAGATGTGGTCTCCGCTGCAAAGCGTCACGTCGCCGGTGGACCTGGGCTTGCCGATTCCGCGCACGCCGATTTGGCGGTGCTTCCAATTAGCCGAATCACAACAAGATATCAAATTACTTTGGCAGTTTCTGATCAACCCGGTGTCTTGGCGCAGATCGCATCTATTTTTGCTGAGCAAGGAGTATCAATTGAAACTGTTGAGCAATCGGCAAAAATGATTGAGGCCGAGAGCACCGCCTGGCTAGAAATCGGCACTCATCCTGCGACAGATCAAAAATTAGCAGACGTGGTACGTGCCCTTTCGGCCAGTAGCGCTGTTGAAGAAGTCACCTCGGTAATTCGAGTGGAAGGCGAGTAAATGGCAAAGCCATGGCGCGGTGTAATTACCGAATATTTTGATCGATTAGATATCGATAAAGAAACTCCGATTGTCACTCTTGGCGAAGGTGGCACCGCTCTGGTGCATGCTCCTGCGCTAGCAAAGTTAGTTGGTGCTGATGAGGTCTGGCTAAAAGTTGAAGGAATGAATCCGACCGGTTCATTCAAAGATCGTGGCATGACGATGGCGGTATCTAAGGCTGTTGCTCACGGTTCAAAAGCAGTGATTTGTGCTTCGACCGGCAACACATCGGCGAGCGCCGCCGCATATGCTGCAAAAGCTGGAATTAAATCGGTGGTTCTTATCCCAGAGGGCAAAATCACGCTTGGTAAATTGGCTCAGGCAATTGCCCACAAGGCCGAAATCTTGCAGGTTCAGGGAAACTTTGATGACTGCCTAGTCTTAGCGCGCGATCTGAGTGAAAACTATGCTGTGCACTTAGTGAATTCAGTGAATCCAGACCGGTTAGAAGGTCAAAAGACCGCCAGCTTTGAAGTTTTTGACGCCTTAGGGTTCGTCCCTGATTACCACGTGATGCCGGTGGGAAACGCAGGAAACTATTCGGCCTATTTCAAGGGCTACCTCGAGTTACAACAGTCAGGCGAAATAAAGAACTTGCCGAGACAGTTGGGTTTTCAAGCTGAAGGTGCAGCTCCGTTTATTGCTGGCCATCCGATTGAAAAACCTGAAACTATCGCAACGGCTATTCGAATTGGAAATCCTGCTTCATGGGATCTGGCGATTAATGCGCAAAAGGTTTCCGGTGGTGAATTTGATTCCGTTACCGATCAAGAGATTCTCTCGATGCATCGCTGGCTCTCTAATGAAATTGGTGTATTTGTTGAGCCTTCATCAGCTACCGGTGCAGCCGGGTTACTTAAGTTTGCCAAGCTAGGAAAAGTTGATGCAAAGGCAAAAATCGTCATCACCGTTACCGGGCACGGTTTGAAGGATGTTGGTTGGGCTCTAAAAGATGAGTCTGGAAATGATGTTCAACCCACTTCCTGCTCAAAAGATGCAGCTCAGGTTGCTGAACTGCTTGGTTTGGAGCGAACCAAATGAGATTCGATGAAGCGAATGCCTTGATTGGTAGAAAAGTGGTCGTAAAGGTGCCAGCAACTTCGGCAAACCTTGGCCCAGGTTTTGACACTTTAGGTATGGCACTATCTTTTTACGATGAATTGGAAGTCGAAGCAGTTGATGCACCAGATATTCAAGTCAAAGTTTTGGGCGAGGGTGAAGGAGAAGTTTCAACCGGCGAACAAAATCTGATTGTTAAAGCTTTGCTTCACACCTTCGCACAATCAAGAGTCCCAGTGCCAGGACTAAGGCTAACGGCGCATAATTACATTCCTCACGGCAGGGGAATGGGTTCATCTGGAGCAGCTGTGGTTGCCGGCATCATGGCCGCCAAAGGACTACTCGAAGGTGTAGTTGAGTTCAGTTCAGAGAAGTTACTGGAACTTGCTACCGATTTAGAAGGGCACCCGGATAACGTTGCACCTGCTCTATTCGGTGGTCTCACCATTGCTTGGCAGGATCAGGCTGGACCAAAGTATAAAAAACTTTATGTTCACCGTGGTGTTTCGCCATTACTTTTGGTGCCCAAGAACCAAATGTCTACTGAGCTGGCCAGAAGCTTGCAGCCAGAGACTGTGCCGTACGATGATGCCGTCTTCAATCTTTCTCGTTCGGCTCTTTTGATCGCAGCGCTAACTCAGTCCCCAGAGCTTTTATTGGCGGCCACGGAGGACAAGTTGCACCAGAATTACCGTGCCGCTGCCATGCCAGAAACCGAAGCGGTTATTGCCTTGTTGCGTAAATCCGGCCATGCTGCGGTTGTTTCCGGGGCTGGCCCGTCGGTCCTAGTTTTAGCCAGTGATCCCGCTCAGCGCCTAGAAGCGGCCAGACTAGCAGCCCAAAATTTCCCACAATGGCGGCCTTTACTGTTGGCGGTTGATTTCAAAGGTGCTACAGTTATCACGTACCGCTAGTTCATAGCAATTTGGTACTAAATCCCGTAAAAGTTTTACGGATAAAGCACGAGTAGCTCGTGCCTCAGGGCAATCCACCTCAAACACTGAAACCGATTGTCATACAAGAAAGAGCAAAAATACATGGATGAAATCCAAAACGAGAGTGCCCCTAAGCGATCAAGACGAGTCAGTGCGACTCCAGAGGTAGCCGAAGGCGCAGAACCAAAAAAGACGACTCGTACGCGTAAGACCAGTGAGGCAGCGGAAGTTGTAGTAGCAGAACCAAAAGTTGAAAAAACTGTTGAAGTTCAAGAAGAAGTAAAAACCGATAGACCACAGCGCGAATACGACAGCGAACGTCCAGAACGTCAGGGTGGCGGAAGAAACCGTAACCGTAATCGTAACCGCAATGATCGTTTCCGCGACAGAGATCGCAACCGCAACCGCGATCGCGATGATGTCGAACCAGAAATTTCACCTGATGATGTTTTGATTCCAGTTGCTGGAATTCTAGACATCCTCGATAACTACGCGTTCGTAAGAACAAGCGGTTATCTAGCCGGCCCTAACGATGTTTATGTTTCACTTGGTCAGGTAAAGAAGTATTCGATGCGTAAGGGTGACGCCGTAATCGGTGCTATTCGCCAACCACGTGAAGGTGAGCACCAGGGTAGACAAAAGTTCAACGCTTTAGTCAGAGTTGATTCAATCAATGGTCAAAGCGCTGAAGAGTCTGCAAGCCGTGTTGAGTTTGGCAAGCTAACCCCGCTTTACCCTCAGTCCAGACTTCGTCTTGAAACTGAACCAACCAAGCTTTCTACCAGGATCATCGATTTGGTTGCGCCAATCGGTAAGGGTCAGCGTGGTCTGATTGTGTCGCCGCCGAAAGCCGGTAAGACACTCGTTCTTCAGGCGATTGCGAATTCAATTTCCGCCAACAACCCAGAGGTCCACCTAATGGTCGTTCTAGTTGATGAGCGCCCAGAAGAAGTTACCGATATGCAGCGCACAGTAAAGGGCGAGGTCATTGCCTCAACCTTCGATCGCCCAGCCGAAGACCACACCACGGTTGCCGAATTAGCAATTGAAAGAGCTAAGCGTCTTGTTGAGCTGGGCCACGATGTTGTCGTGCTTTTGGACTCCATCACTCGTCTAGGCCGTGCCTATAACCTTTCTGCGCCAGCCTCGGGCCGAATCCTCTCCGGTGGTGTTGACTCGTCAGCGCTTTATCCACCGAAGCGATTCTTCGGTGCCGCTAGAAATATTGAAGATGGTGGTTCGTTGACAATCCTGGCTACAGCACTTGTAGAAACTGGATCCAAGATGGATGAGGTTATCTTCGAAGAATTCAAGGGAACTGGAAACATGGAACTTCGCTTGTCTAGATCTCTAGCGGATAAGCGCATCTTCCCAGCAGTGGATGTCAATGCATCCGGTACCCGTCGTGAGGAAATGCTGATGAGCCCAGATGAAACAAAGATTGTTTGGAAGCTTCGTCGCGCACTTGCCGGTCTTGAACAGCAGCAAGCACTTGAACTTGTTTTGAACCGTTTGAAGGAAACTAAGAGCAACGTTGAGTTTTTGATGATGGTTCAAAAATCAATGCCAGTGCCTAGCGGTTCCGACGGAGAATAATGTTAGCTTCAGTCCAGGCTCTGCTGGCTGAGCATACCCAACTGCAAAGTCAGCTATCCGACGCATCGGTTCATGCCAATCCAGCATTGGCTAAAAAACTAAACCGTCGCTATGCCGAACTCAATGCAATAGTTGCCGCTTACCATAGCGTGAATTCTTTGCAAGATGACCTAAACGCTGCCAGGGAAATGGCGAAAGAGGACGAAGAGTTCGCCGCTGAAATTCCAGGTTTGGAAGAGAAGCTCCATGAGGCAAATGAAAAACTCCGCAGACTTTTGATTCCGCGTGATCCGGATGATGGCCGTGATGTGATCATGGAAATCAAAGCTGGCGAGGGTGGGGCAGAGTCTGCTCTATTTGCCGCCGATTTATTGAGAATGTATATCCAGTATTCAAATAGCAAGGGCTGGAAGACCGAGATCCTTGATAAAAACGAATCTGATCTCGGCGGCTATAAGGATGTTCAACTTGCTATCAAGGGCAATTCTGCAGATCCAGCTGAAGGGGTTTGGGCTCACCTCAAATATGAAGGTGGAGTGCATCGTGTACAACGTGTTCCGGTTACCGAGACTCAGGGCCGCATTCACACGTCTGCCGCTGGAGTACTGGTATTTCCTGAGGTTGATGAACCAGAGGAAGTTGAGATAAGCGCGAATGAAATTCGAATTGATGTTTTTCGCTCATCAGGACCTGGCGGCCAGTCGGTAAACACCACCGACTCTGCTGTTCGAATCACTCACTTGCCAACTGGCATCGTTGTTTCCATGCAAAATGAAAAATCACAGCTGCAAAACCGTGAGGCTGCGATGCGTGTATTGCGTGCTAGGTTACTTGCAGCCCAGCAGGAAGCCATCGAAGCAGAGCAAAGCGCTGCGAGAAAATCTCAGGTTCGCACCGTGGACCGTAGTGAAAGAATCCGCACCTATAACTTTCCTGAGAATAGAATTGCCGATCATCGCACAGGTTATAAGGCTTATAACTTAGACCAGGTAATGGACGGGGCTTTAGAGCCGGTTGTTCAGTCAGCAATCAGTGCAGATGAAGAAGCTAGGCTGGCAGCTCTCGGAGAAGCCAGTTAATGAAGCTTCAAGATCTTCTAGCGGAAACCGCTCGGAAGTTCTCTTCCTGTGGCATCGAGTCGGCCCAGGCCGATGCGGAAATCTTGCTCAGTTTTGTTTTAGAAATCAGTCGGGGTGACCTTCTAGCTAAAGCAGTAACCGGCGAAGAAATACTGGGAGACCAGTTAGATGAGTTTCTGATCTTGGCAGAACGCAGAGCTTCACGGGAACCACTTCAGCATCTGACCGGGGTTGCCTATTTTCGAACCCTCGAGTTAAAAGTTGGTCCAGGCGTTTTTGTTCCTAGATTTGAAACTGAGACAGTAGTTGAGAGAGCCTTGCAGCTACTCTCCGAAATCCCAGTTGCCAAACCAGTTGTTGTTGATCTAGCCACCGGTTCTGGCGCAATAGCTCTCTCCATTGCAGTTGAAAGACCGCAGGCTAAGGTTTTCGCCGTGGAACTTAGTGAAGATGCGCTTAATTACACTCGGGTCAATTTCGCCAAGTACGCACCAGGTGCGGTATTAGTTCAAGGCGATTTGGCTGAAGCTTTCCCAGATCTGGCTGGAGAAGTCGATTTGCTGATTTCCAATCCGCCGTATATCCCCAATGACATGATTCCTATTTATCCAGAGGTTCACCTGCATGATCCCTCATTAGCGCTCTACGGTGGCAGCGATGGTTTGGACATGTTACGCACGGTGGCTGAAAGAGGACTCGAATTGGTCAAGCTAGGTGGGAAACTAGTAATTGAGCACGCTGATATGCAGGGTGCTGCTGTGAGGCAAATTCTGCTTGACTTGGGTTGGCAGGATGTTGTGACTGGCAAAGATTTAGCTGGCCGTGATCGCATGGTTAGCGCTAGAAGGTAGTGGGAGGCAAGTGCAAAGGATATTCGATTGTTCAGTAGATACTGAACTACTAACTGGAATGAGATTAGCCAAAGTCGCTCTCGGAAGAACTGAACTTGTTGTGCTGCCTACCGATACCGTCTACGGCATCGCTGCGAATGCTTTTTCTCCTGCCGCTGTTCAAGGACTACTCGATGCAAAAGGTCGCGGTAGACAGTCACCTCCACCAGTTCTAGTCACAGGTTTGAACCAAGCAAGAGCACTTGTTGAATCAATTCCAGACGCGGCAATAAAACTTGCCGAAACATTCTGGCCTGGAGCGCTCACCATGATATTCAAATCACAACCTTCACTTGATTGGGATCTCGGTGAGACAAGAGGGACCGTTGCCCTTCGTGTTCCAGATCACAAGATTGCTTTAGCGCTAATTGAAGAAACTGGGCCGCTTGCAGTTTCTAGTGCGAACCTAACTGCTCAGCCAGCTGCAATCACTTGCCAGCAGGCTTTCGATTACTTGCAGGAATCGGTTGCCGTTTATTTGGATTCAGGATCGAGCCCGAAGGGGGAGGCTTCGACAATTTTGGATATGACTAATTTGGTAGATAGTTATGACAAAGATGGAAAACTCTCGACCACCGGTGTCGTTAAGGTTATCCGTCGCGGGGCGCTATCGGAAGCGAAGATTAGATCTGTAATCGGTGACCTGCTCGAGGCGAAAGCCGAATAAGTGAGAGCGTATCTGTTGCTGATGGCGGTTGCCGGTGTGGTGACTTACCTAGCAACTTTCTTAGTTAGAAAGATAGCAACCAGATACAAAATTTACCCAAAGGCAATTAGATCTCGAGACTCCCATGAAAAGCCAACCCCGCGGATTGGCGGCGTGGCCATGTTTCTTGGTTTCACGGTTTCGCTTCTGATTGCGGCCCCAATTGGTTGGTTTGACGTAGTTTTCAGTGACCCGACACCGATAATCGCCATTGCCGGTGCCGCGCTGATTATCACTGCAGTTGGCTTTCTGGATGATATTTATGATCTCGATTGGACTTTGAAACTCGCTGGTCAATTCATTGCCGCTGCCGTCTTGGCTTGGAATGGTGTGCAAATAGTCTCACTGCCAATTTTTGGCATCACCGTTGGTTCTTTTGGGGTTTCGTTCGTTGTCACGGTATTCCTAGCTGTCCTAATCATGAATGCGGTGAATTTCATAGATGGCTTGGATGGTTTAGTAGCCGGGGTAGTGCTTATCGGCACTATTGTCTTTTTTGTTTATTCCTATTTACTTGCCCAGGAAATTTCACCGACAAACTACTTCAACTTAGCCAGCATGCTCTCAGCGATAGTGATCGGAATGTGTATTGGTTTCTTGCCGCACAACTGGCATGTCGCAAAAATCTTTATGGGCGATGGCGGAGCGCTTCTACTCGGCCTACTCATGACAACTTCTGCCCTGACCGTTACTGGTCAGATTGATCCGGCTTCACTTAACCGAAGCGATCTGGTACCAGCAATCCTGCCTTTGATTCTGCCAATCTCAATTCTTATCTTGCCTCTCTTAGATTTTGCCCTGGCTGTGCTGCGTCGTCTAGCTGCTGGTAAGTCGCCATTTGCAGCGGATAGAAAACACCTGCACCATCGACTACAGGATTTTGGCCACTCGCATCTAAGTTCTGTTTTGGTTTTTTACCTTTGGAGCGCTTCAGTTTCGGTGAGTTGCCTAATGTTGTTTTTGACAGAGATTGTTTGGGTAATAATCTTTGCCACAATTTCCGTAACCATTTCTCTGCTCTACACATTCCGGCCAGCACTGGTGAAATTTCAAAAACGAAAGGCAGTAAGCAATGTTTGATGATGTGAATAGTGTGATGAAAAGAGTTAGCTGGTTGGGGGCCCTTCTAGTGGCCATGATTGCGGTCGTCGCTTCATTTATTGGCTTTTTTGTAGCGGGAATATCAGGAATATTGGCTGCTTGGGCCGGATCGGCAGCCGCTTTTGCTTTCACCGCCCTAACTGTCCTTAGCGTGCTCTTTGGCTCAAAGATGAAAATAGGCGGTTTGCTGGCACTGGTTCTAGGGGGGTGGCTAATCAAGATGATCCTATTTTTAGTTATCTTCAGCTATCTGAACCAAGCCGACTGGCTGGTTAGTGCCGCTAGGCCAATTGTCTTTTTCACTGTGGTAGCCGCCGTAATCGGAGGGCTGGTTTTAGACACCTGGGTGGTGAACAAGGCGAGGTTATCCCCGGAGGTAAAACTTCCCTAGTTTGCTAGAAATTTACCCATTTTCGGCATTTTCGGGGTACTTGCTACTGATAACATTTAGGTGTTGACCTGAGTATTTTGGGTCGAAAAAGCACTGTAAATCGCCGCAAGGCATAACCTTGCCCCGAAACAGGAGACCAAGCTGTTCGCTCAAACGTTGTCGCTGCTTAACACGGTAGTTAGGCCAGTCACCGAAGGTGAAGGTGGCTTTGAGGCTCCGTCAATTAACGAGTTTTACCCTGAAGTAATTTTCTTCGCGGGAACTTGGTTTGAAATCAACCGAATCATGTTGATCCGTTTCCTAGTGCTAACCGTAATTATCGTGTTGTTTACCATGTGGGCTAACCGTTTCAGAAAGAGCGTTGCCACCAACAGCTATGTTCCGTCTCGATTCCAGATGTTCGGTGAAATAGCGCTTAATTTCGTACGTAAATCAATTGCTCACGAGCAGCTCGGTGAAAAAGACGGCGACCGCTTCCTGCCGCTTTTAACGACAATCTTCTTCCTGGTCTTGGGAATGAACATCACTGGAATAATTCCAGGATTGAACATCGCGGGAACTTCGGTCATCGGCTTACCGCTGGTGCTGGCTGCCGCCGCCTACTTTACGTTTATCTATGCCGGTATAAAAAGACACGGCATACGCTTTTTCAAGAGCGCACTTTTCCCTTCAGGTGTTCCACCAGCGTTCTACGTGCTCGTTACTCCAATTGAGTTTCTTTCAACCTTCATTCTTCGCCCGGTGACACTGGCTCTTCGTCTGATGATGAACATGATCGCCGGACACTTACTGTTGGTGCTTTGCTTTACCGCAACCCAGTTCTTCTTCTTCAATACCGATGGCATTTTCAAGCTAATGGGCATTGGAACTTTTACTTTTGGGTTTGTCTTCACTCTCTTTGAGATGCTGGTGGCATTCCTGCAAGCTTATGTATTCACTCTGCTAACGACCGTATACATCCAGTTGTCGCTAGCAGATGAACACTAAGAACTAAGGGCTAGCAAAAGTTAGCTCAAACCATGGAAGGAAAATAAAGTGCAGATTATTCACTTAGCAGCAGAAGCTGCAACTCAGGTATCACAGATCAGCGGTAACCTCGGCGTAATCGGCTACGGCCTTGCAGCCATCGGCCCTGGCATCGGTGTAGGTCTAGTTGTTTCTAAGACCATCGAGTCGATTGCCCGTCAGCCTGAATTGGCTAGCCGTCTACAGGTAACCATGTGGCTAGGTATCGCCTTTACCGAGGCTCTAGCGCTTATTGGTCTAGCTACCCCGTTCATCTTCACCGCATAGGGTAAAAACTTAAATGACTACAGGTATCTACGAAATCGTTCGTGCATCCGCTTCAGCGAACCCGCTGTTGCCGGCACCTGCTGACATTATTTGGTCAGCAGTAGTTTTCGCGATTCTGCTGGTCTTTTTCTGGTTCAAAGTTCTACCAAGCTTCAAAAAGAACATCGATGCAAGGACGGCGGCCATTGAAGGTCGTCTAGCCGAAGCCGAGAAAGCTCAATCTGAAGCTGCTCAAAAGACTGCAAACATCGAAGCTGAGCAGGCAGCTGCTAGAGCTGAGCGTGCAGAAACTATCAGCAGAGCAATAGCCGAGGCTTCAGTTATCAAGGACGAGATCATCGTAAAAGCTCATGCGGAAGCAGATAGCTACTTAGAGAATGCGAAGAAGCAGATTGAGGCTGAGCGTCAAGCGGCAATCATCTCACTGCGCACCGAAGTTGGTGCTCTAGCTCTTGACCTTGCTGGTGCAGTGGTGAAGCAGAACCTGAAAGAAGACAAGAATTCAGCTGGAATCGTTGATGACTTCTTGAACAGTTTGCAAAAGGATGGCAAAAACTAGAAATGGCATCTTCAACTCGTCAGGCATTAGCCCAAGCTAAGGATGAGATTTCCTCATACCTAAGCGGTGGGTTAGATTTTGCAACTGACCTTTTCCGTGTCGCTGACGCAATTGCTGGCAATGCCCAGTTGCGCGGCATCCTGTCGGACCCTTCCTCCGACAGTGCAGCAAAGAACGCGCTTATTGAGCGAGTATTTGCAGGAAAGGTAAGCGCAAGTGCCATCGAGTTCCTGAAGATGTTTGTGGCTAAGCGTTTTTCAAGGGGGATAGACCTTGTGGTAGGTCTTGAACAACTTGGCGTTTACGCTGCCTCAGCTAGCAACAGCAACCAACTTGATCAAATCCTTGCGGAACTTTTTGCCTTTGGTAAAACTGTTTCCTCGGATCGAGAACTGCAATTTGCTTTGAGCAGCAAGAGCGCTCCAAACTCAGCAAAACTTAACCTGGTCGAAACTCTGCTGGCAAATCGAGTGAATGAAGTCTCAAAGGCATTGATTCTCCAGGCAGTAAGTGGCGCTAGAGGCAGAAAAGTTGGCGCAGTCCTTGACCAGTTTGCTAAGCAGGTCGCCGCTTACGGCAGGTCTCTTGTTGCTAACGTCAAGGTGGCCGGCTCGCTAAGCCAACAGCAGTTAGAACAACTCACCCAAGACCTTGCAAAAAGCTACGGGGAGTCAATCAAGCTAAATGTAGAAGTAGATCCAAGCATCATCGGCGGAATCGTCGTCGAGGTTGCAGGAGAGATTATTGACGGTAGCGTCGCTAACCGTTTGAACAACCTAAAACAGCAGCTGGTCCACGCCGCTGCGAGTGTAAACCGAAGCTAACGCTTCTAAAACAGAAGGAACTACAAAAATGGCAGATCTAAGCATCAGTCCGAACGAGATTCGCGATGCACTGAAAGACTTTGCTAAGTCCTACGAGCCAACTGCGGCTAGCCGTACCGAGGTCGGGCACGTCATCGATGCTGGTGACGGTATCGCTCACGTTGAAGGCCTGCCGAGCGTCATGGCTAACGAACTACTAAAGTTCGAGGATGGAACTCTAGGACTAGCCCAGAACCTAGATGAGCGGGAAATCGGTGTGATTATCCTCGGTGAGTTCGGGCACATTGTCGAAGGTATGAAAGTAGAGCGCACCGGCGAGATTCTTTCTGTTCCAGTAGGTGATGAGTTCTTAGGTCGCGTAGTAAACCCAGTTGGTGCTCCAATCGACGGTAAAGGTGAAATCAAATCGGAGACCCGTCGTGCTCTTGAACTTCAAGCACCAGGCGTTATGGCTCGAAAGTCAGTTCACGAACCGCTACAAACTGGTATCAAGGCAATTGATGCGATGATTCCAATCGGCCGTGGTCAACGCCAGCTAATTATTGGTGACCGCCAGACCGGTAAGACGGCTATTGCGATTGACACCATCATTAACCAGAAGGCTAACTGGGAATCTGGAGATCCAAAGAAGCAGGTTCGCTGTATTTATGTTGCTATCGGTCAAAAGGGCTCAACCATCGCTTCGGTAAAGGGTGCTCTTGAGGCAGCTGGCGCTATGGACTACACCACAATCGTGGCTTCGCCTGCATCGGACCCAGCTGGATTCAAGTATCTTGCTCCTTACACAGGTTCCGCAATTGGACAACACTGGATGTATGGCGGCAAGCACGTTCTAATCATTTTTGATGACCTGTCCAAGCAGGCAGAGGCATACCGCTCAATCTCACTACTACTTCGTCGCCCACCAGGCCGCGAGGCGTATCCTGGTGACGTCTTCTACCTTCACTCACGCCTACTTGAGCGTTGCGCCAAACTAAACGATGAACTAGGTGGCGGTTCGATGACTGGACTTCCAATCATCGAAACAAAGGCAAACGACGTATCCGCTTACATCCCGACCAACGTGATTTCGATTACCGATGGTCAGATCTTCTTGCAATCGGATCTGTTTAACGCAAACCAGAGACCAGCTATTGACGTGGGTATTTCGGTTTCTCGTGTTGGTGGAGCCGCTCAGGTTAAGGGCATCAAGAAGGTGTCTGGAACTCTAAAGCTTGAGCTAGCTCAGTATCGTTCGCTTGAAGCCTTCGCCATGTTCGCTAGCGACTTGGACGCAGCTTCTCGCCAGCAGCTAGCTCGTGGTGCACGCTTGATGCAACTACTAAAGCAACCGCAGTATTCGCCGTATCCGGTTGAGGAGCAGACCGTCTCTATCTGGGCTGGAACCACTGGAAAGTTAGATGAAGTTCCGGTTGAAGATGTCCTTCGCTTTGAGAGCGAGTTGCTTGACTACCTTCGCCGCAACACCAGCGTGCTGACCACAATTCGTGAAACCAACAACTTGGATGACGAAACCACTACCGTGCTAGAAGGTGAAGTGCTCAAGTTCAAGAAGGTATTCCTTACTGGTGTCGGAAAGCCTTTGGCTTCTGTTGGCAATGAGTCGGTTGAGGCTATCGCTGAAGAAGAAGTCGACCAAGAGCAGATTGTAAAGCAGAAGCGCTAAGGGAATAAGTAAGGGAAAATCATGGGAGCGCAACTTCGGGTCTATCGGCAGAAAATCAAGTCTGCCCAGACGACCAAGAAGATTACGCGGGCGATGGAGTTGATCTCAGCCTCACGTATCTATAAGGCACAGCAGCGCCTAGCCGCCGCCAACCCTTATTCTCGTGCCATCACCCGTGCGGTTTCGGCTGTTGCTACATTTTCAAACATCGACCACCCGCTAACAACTGAGCGCACCCAAATCCGCCGTGCCGCTGTAGTTATTTTCACCAGCGACCGTGGTTTGGCTGGAGCTTTTTCCTCAAACGTTCTAAAAGAAGCTGATCAACTAACTCAGCTTCTAAAGGAGCAAGGTAAGGACGTTGTTTACTATCTAGTTGGCCGAAAAGCTGTGGGTTTCTTCTCCTTCCGAAAGAGAGCGGCGATCAAGTCCTGGACCGGTGGTACTGATCTTCCGGTGTTTACTACCGCCCAAGAATTAGCCGAGGCAGTGGTCGAAGCTTTCAACTTAGGTTACGAGAATGGGGGAGTCGACGAGATTCACCTGGTCTATAACAAGTTCATCAGCATGATTAGCCAGGAGCCTCAGGTCGTTCGCTTGTTGCCTCTGGAGATTGTCGAGGGTGTCGAAGCCCCTAGTTCAAACGAAGTATTCCCGCTTTATGAGTTTGAACCAGATGTGAACAAGGTTTTGGATGCGCTACTTCCGGTTTATATCGAAAGCCGCATCTTCAATGCAATGCTGCAGTCAGCTGCAGCTGAGCACGCAGCAAGGCAGAAAGCAATGAAGTCGGCTACCGAAAACGCCGACAAGTTGATCCGCAACTACACAAGATTGTCTAACTCCGCTAGACAGTCAGAAATTACCCAGCAGATTTCCGAAATCGTTGGTGGTGCCGACGCACTTGTCGACACTAGCGACAAAGAATAGAAAGAATAGAAATGGCCGAGAACAAAACTGGTGCAACCGGACGTATCGCTAGAGTAACTGGACCTGTGGTGGACATCGAGTTCCCACATGATGGTATCCCTGGTATCTATAACGCCCTAACCACAGAAATCACTCTAAACGGTGAGACTTCGAGACTAACCCTGGAAGTGGCTCAGCACCTAGGTGATGACCTGGTTCGTGCTATTGCCCTAAAGCCAACCGATGGTTTGGTCAGAGGTCAGGCAGTAACCGATACGGGAGCGCCTATCTCTGTTCCAGTCGGTGATGTAACCAAGGGTAAGGTGTTCAACGTCGTCGGTGATGTTTTGAATGCAGCACCCGGAGAGAAGATCGAAGTCACTGAGCGCTGGCCAATTCACCGCAACCCACCATCATTCGACCAGCTCGAGTCTAAGACTGAGATGTTTGAGACCGGCATCAAGGTTATTGACCTACTAACCCCATATGTTCGTGGTGGAAAGATTGGTCTATTCGGTGGTGCTGGTGTTGGTAAGACCGTTTTGATCCAGGAAATGATTTACCGCGTGGCTGAAGATCACGACGGTGTGTCAGTGTTTGCTGGTGTGGGTGAGCGCACCCGTGAAGGTAACGACCTAATCGACGAAATGACTGAATCCGGTGTTATCGATAAGACAGCACTGGTCTTCGGCCAAATGGATGAGCCTCCTGGCACCCGTTTGCGTGTTGCCCTGTCAGCTTTGACAATGGCAGAGTACTTCCGCGATATTCAAAAGCAGGACGTACTTCTGTTTATTGACAACATCTTCCGTTTCACTCAGGCCGGCTCTGAGGTTTCTACACTGCTAGGCCGTATGCCGTCAGCTGTGGGATACCAGCCAAACCTTGCCGATGAGATGGGTATTTTGCAGGAGCGAATTACTTCAACTCGTGGACACTCCATTACCTCACTTCAGGCAATCTATGTTCCTGCCGATGACTACACTGACCCAGCCCCTGCAACAACATTTGCTCACTTGGATGCAACTACGGAGCTAAGCCGTGAAATTGCATCAAAGGGTCTTTATCCTGCTGTGGATCCATTGACATCAACTTCACGTATTCTTGATCCTCGCTTTATCAGCAAGGACCACTACGAGACTGCAACTAAGGTAAAGCAGATTCTGCAGAAGAACAAGGAACTTCAAGAAATCATCGCCATCTTGGGTGTTGAAGAATTGAGCGAAGAGGACAAGATCACCGTATCTCGTGCTCGCCGTATCCAGCAGTTCCTATCGCAGAACACCTACATGGCAACCAAGTTCACCGGTGTTCCAGGATCAACAGTTCCGTTGAAGGAAACCATCGAGGGCTTCTCAAAGATCGCCAATGGTGATTTCGACAACGTTGCCGAGCAGGCATTCTTTAACGTCGGTGGTCTAGAGGACGTTGAGCGTCAATGGGCCAAGATTCAGGCAGAGACAGCTAAGTAATAATGGGCGAAAAAACTCTTCGAGTCGATCTAGTAGCAGCTGACCGAGCTGTCTGGTCTGGCGATGCCAAAATGGTAATCGCCAAGACCGTCGAAGGTGAGATTGGTCTACTACCTGGTCACGAACCGATGTTGGCAATCCTAGGTTCAGGTGAAGTGAGGATAACTTTGCCAACCGGTGAGTCCATCAAAGCCACTGCAGATGATGGCTTTCTATCGGTTGAACACGATGTCGTCACTATCGTAGCCAGAGCCGCACAACTTGCCTAAAGGCTAAAGTAAAAATGCCTCAGGAATTCCTGAGGCATTTTGCTTTAATCCCGTTCTGGTCGTCTTTTCTCTGGGGGAGTCCGCCTATTTGCTGCCGGGACCCATTTCACATCGCCACCATGTTTTAGGTTTGCGTAGCGAGCCAGAACGAAAAGTAGATCGCTGAGGCGGTTTAGGTATCGAGCAGCGATTACGTTGACACCACCGTCTTTGTGTCCTTTTTTAGCTGGCTCCGTTCCATACTCTTCAATAGCGTGCCAGGTTGCCCGCTCTGCTCGTCTGACAACGGTGCGAGCTAAATGTAATCCTGCAGCCAGCCCAGAACCACCCGGCAATATAAATGAGTCCAATTTTTCTAATTGGCTGTTGTACTTATCGATAGCGACTTCTAAAGCGTCGACCCAAACTGCATCAACTCGAAGAGGTTCGTATTCGTAGAATTCATTGAGTGGGTTGGATAGGTCCGCACCTAAATCAAAGAGGTCATTTTGGATTTGGGAGAGTAGGTGCAGAGTCTCCTCATCAAATTCGTTGTGGGCTAGGGATACCGCAACACCGATTGCCGAATTTGCCTCATCAACATCGGCATAGGCTTCAATCCTGGGGTCGGTCTTTCTGACTCGGCTGAAATCGCTCAGACCGGTCAAACCTTCATCACCGGTTCGGGTGTATATCTTCGTTAGTTTTACCATTATTCAAGTTTAGGCTTGTCTGGTGCTGTTATTGCTCCCACCTAGTGAAACCAAGCAAATTGGTGGAACCGGGCTGACCATTTCACAGGTGCACCTGAGTTACGGGCAACTCAATGAAGCCAGAGACCAGATTTTGGCGAGTCTGTTGGAAGTTTCAGCCAACAAGGATTTAGGGTCAAAAGTGCTCAAGTTATCTAAAAGGCAACTCGAAGATTTAGATAGAAATCTTGAAATTCCAAATGCCCCTACCATGGCCGCCTTTGAACGATACACGGGAACCCTATACAAGGCAATCGGGGTGAATTCTTTCTCAACAAATGAGGTTGAAAATATGCGCAGACACATCTTGATACAAAGCGCATTATTTGGATTAATTTCGGCTACCGATCGAATTCCTTGGTATCGGCTATCTGCCGAAACAAGGCTTCCAGGTTTAGAGATCAAGAGGGTTTGGAATGAGCATCAGCCAAAAGCTTGGGAAAGGTTAGTAGATTCGCCAATTATTGATTTGCGATCAAAAAGCTATGTTGAACTTTCACCTGTTCCAGAAAACCTGGAATCTTTCTGGGTTGAAGTGGTTTCTGAAGTTGACGGAAAAAGAAAAGCCCTAAACCATTTCAATAAAAAAGCTAAGGGTGATTTAGTTGGCGCTTTTGTAAGGCAGGAAAGGTCCGCCCAGACTTTGAAAGAGTTAGCAAATCTGGCTAAAAAAGTTGGCTTGAAACTAACAGTAGAAGAAAACAAGATCATTCTGGTCACTCCAGAAACGCTCTGAAGTGTTTTTGTTAGGCTTTGATTATGAGTTTTAAATCGCGAAATAAACATTTGATAAAAACTCAAATAGTCATGAAGTATTGCATGTGGGTACTTGGCGTTTTAGTTATGGTGCCTTATCTAACTTTCAGTTTTAGTGAACCCTTTGTAAAGACAGCGTGTGACTACGAGAAATTTACCTGCGCGCCGGTTCGTGATTTTGCTTTTACTGTTTCAAGCTATTCATTCGTTGCATCTTATTACGCTTGGTGGCTTCTTGCACCGGTTGCCTTAGCTATGGGTGCTGTGTACGTGCTGATTCATCTCGCTAGGCAAATAAAGGGAACTGCTGCTAAATAATTTCCTTGCGTCTGAAACAGCCTGGGGCGTGGTCATTGACTAAGCCGGTCGCCTGCATTAGGGCGTACATCGTGGTAGATCCAACGAATCCGAAGCCAAGTTTTTTTAGCTCACGACTAAGCGCATCCGACTCGGATGTGGTCACCCGCCACTCAAACTTGGCTGCTGGAATTAGCTTTTGTTTCGGGGCAAAGCTCCAAACCAGATCGCTTATGCTTCGCTGAGACTTTTGGAGATCTTGAATAATTCGAGAGTTATTGATTGTGCTACTTATTTTTGCTCGGTTCCGGATTATCCCTTCATTGAGCATCAGCTTTTCGACGTGGCTATCGGTAAATTTTGCAACTTTAGACACCTCGAAGTTTTTGAAGGCTTTTCGGAACTCTTCTCTACGGCGCAAGATCGTGATCCAAGACAAGCCAGCTTGAAACCCCTCTAAGCTGATCCGCTCGAAAAGTTCATTATCGCCGTATACAGGCACACCCCACTCAGTGTCGTGATAGTAAATGTATTGCTCATCATTGCCTGGCCAAATGCAGCGAGTTCGGCCATCATCGTATTTACGGGTGTTATTAGATGTCACTTGCAGAGATGTTTTCGTGCTTGAGTAACCATTTTTTGGTAGGGATACCTTTACCGCCCGAGTATCCAGTTATCTTTCCAGTTGACCCCATCACCCTGTGGCAGCCAACAATTAAGGGAATTGGGTTTGCGCCAACAGCCCCACCCACTGCTCGAGAAGCTTTTGGTCTTCCGATCACTCGAGCGATTTCGGCGTAGCTCAAACTTTTGCCAAAACTTATCTTGGAAATTTGTTGCCAAACCTCTTGCTGGAATTCTGTTCCACCGGATAGGTCCAGCGGCAGGTCAAATTTTTTGAGTTTCCCAGAGAAATAATCCTCAATCTGTCTTTTTGCTTCACGCAGTAACTTTGAGGCGGCAGGTGCGGCTTTTGATGATTTACTCACTGCGATATTTACCGACGAGATCTTGCCGTGCAGTTCAAATACCCTGATTAAACCAATTGGTGTTGACACATCTATCCATGTTGGAGAATTCACAATTTGTAGCCTAGTCCTTAATGTTCTTGGGCCCAGATCCCTGTGGAGGAATCTGGGCCCAAGTTTTATAGGAGCGAACTACATCAATTCAAACAACTCGCTTGCCTTGCTAAGGCTCTTTCGAAGGATTTGCTCGAGTTCGTCAAATTCCTTTTGACCAATAGTCAACGGCGGGGCTAGCTGAACCACGGGGTCTCCACGGTCATCTGATCGGCAATACAGGCCGCTGTCATACAAGTCGTGGCTCAGGAACTGCCTAAGCAGACGCTCAGATTCTTCATCGTTGAAGGTTTCCCTGGTGTTCTTATCACGAACCAGTTCTATGGCAAAGAAGTAACCCTCACCACGGACATCACCGACAATAGGCAGATCGTAGAGTTTCTCTAGCGTCTTTCTAAATGCTGGTGAGTTCCTTCTGACGTTGCCAACTAGGTCTTCTTCATCGAAGATGTCTAGGTTTTCTAGGGCTACGGCACAAGAAACAGGGTGACCTGCAAAGGTGTAGCCGTGAGCAAAGATGTTTTTACCGTGCTTAAACGGTTCAAACAACTTTTCGCTCAGTAGCAATGCACCTAGCGGGGCGTAAGCCGAGGTAATTCCCTTGGCACAAACCAGCATGTCTGGCTCAATGTCATAGAACTCACTGGCGAACATGGTTCCGATTCGGCCAAAACCGTCAATGGTTTCATCTGCTACCAAAAGCACATCATACTTGTCGCAGATTTCTCGGACACGTTTGAAGTATGACTTTGGAGCCGTGAAGCAACCACCTGAGTTTTGCACTGGTTCGAAGAAAAACGCAGCCACAGTGTCTGGATCTTCAAAAAGAATCATTTCCTCGACACGGTTAGCCGCCCATAGCGCAAAGTCCTCTTCAGTTTCGAAGTCGTCTTGTGAGCGGTACCAGTTGGTGTTTGGAACACGGAATGTGCTCGGTACCAGCGGTTCATACATTTTCTTCATAGCTGGGATACCAGTAAGCGATAGTGCTCCGTGCGATGTGCCGTGGTAGGCAATCGAACGGGTGAGCACCTTGTGCTTGGTTGGTTTACCAGTCATCTTGAAATACTGCTTAGCTAATTTCCAAGCAGTTTCGTTTGCTTCACCACCGCCGGTGGTAAAGAAAACGCGATTTAGATTTTTCGGCGCATACGACAGCACCCGCTCAGCAAGTTCAATTGCTGGGGCGTGCGCATGAGCCCAGATTGGAAAGTAGTCCAGCTGCTTCATTTGCTTGGCAGCTGCCTCAGCTAGTCGAGCGCGACCGTGGCCGACGTTCACTGAGAACAACGATGAGATTCCATCGAAGTACTTCTTACCATTTTGGTCCCAGAAATGGTGCCCTTCTGCTTTGGTGATGATTGGAATATCACCAGTTTGATAAGGGCTGTGTCGCGTGAAGTGCAGGAAAAGATGATCTTTTGCTGCCTGCTGCAACATTTCTGGAGTTGCCTCTTGATTTGCCTTGCGAGCGTCAAGAAGCGGGGTGGCGTGGTCGGCTTTTGCTTCGGCCGGCTGTGATGCCGGAGCCTTACCTGGCTTTAATGCCGCGGCAAGCTTTCGGGCTATGCTCTCCTTGGTTGCCATTTGATATCACTCTTTACATTGTTTTGTGTTGCACTTTTGGATTGCCGACTGACAATCCACTTTGAATCGGTTGATTCAAACCTTTTTCCATTTATCTAACACCCCAGTTGTAGAACTGTTTGTGCAGTTTTAGATAAACAAAAGTCTCAGTGGCGATGACACCTGGAAGTGATCGGATCTTGGTATTCAGCACATCGATTAGGTCCTGATCGTTTTCCACAACGATTTCAACCAGAATGTCGAACGAGCCAGCGGTCATCACCACGTAGTCACATTCCGGCATAGCCGAAAGTGAATCGGCTATTGATGTCATATCTCCAGTGCATCGGATCCCGATCATCGCTTGTCGGTAGAAACCAAGTTGAAGCGGGTCGGTAACAGCCACCACCTGCATGATTCCTGACTCGGTCATCTTCTGCATTCTTTGGCGAACAGCGGCTTCGCTAAGACCAACTATCTTTGCAATTTCGCTGTATGGCTTGCGACCGTCAATCTGCAACTGCTCGAGAATCTCTTTAGAGATGTCATCGAGCTGTGAGGCTTTAGCGCGGTCTGTTCTGGACATGCTACGATTTTGCCATAAATATTGCCTTTTTGGTGCAGATTTCGCACCATTTTTACCAATTTGGTACAGAATCATAACCTTTTTACCAGTATTTGCTACGGATTATTTCAAATGCATGGCTTTGTAATAGTGTTATCGAGAGGAGTGGTTAGCTCCAATACCTATTTGAGGCTCGAAGGAGAGTTTTGAAATGTCAGTCCGCGAACTGAAAAACTTTGTAAATGGCCAGCATGTGCCCTCTAAATCAGGGGAAACCTCTGATCTAATCAACCCAGCAAATGGCGAGGTATTCGCTAAAGCAGCGATATCCAACGATGCAGACATCGATTCCGCCTACAAGGCTGCGGATAAAGCTTTCGAAGATTGGAGCCAAACAACTCCAGGTGAAAGACAATTGGCCTTATTCCGAATCGCTGATGCACTTGAAGCGCGAGCCGAAGAAATGGCTGATGTTGAATCGGAAAACACCGGAAAGCCTAGAAGCACCTTGGTGGAGTATGAAGTTATGGTTTCGGTTGACCAGATCCGTTTCTTTGCTGGAGCTGCAAGAAATCTAGAGGGTAGAGCAACTGCTGAGTATGCCAAAGACCATACATCCTCAATCAGACGCGAGCCGATTGGTGTAATTGGTCAGGTAACTCCCTGGAACTACCCATTGAATATGGCAACTTGGAAATTTGCTCCAGCAATCGCCGCTGGAAACACTGTTGTGATCAAGCCTTCCGACACTACGCCAGCGTCGACTCTTTTGCTTGCCGAAATCGCTAGTGAATTTCTCCCTGCTGGTGTATTCAACGTAGTTACTGGTAACCGCGACAGCGGTCGCGCCATGATTGAACACGGAATTCCACAAATGGTTTCTATCACTGGTTCTGTTCGGGCAGGTATGGAAGTTGCCAAGAGTGCTGCAGCTGACTTGAAAAGAGTTCACCTTGAGCTTGGCGGTAAAGCTCCAGTTATTGTTTTCCAGGACGCCGATTTGCAAAAGGCTGTGTCACAGATTGTTGTAGCCGGGTACTTTAACGCCGGTCAGGACTGTACTGCGGCTACAAGAATTCTGGTCCACGAAAGTGTGCACGACGAATTCGTTGCACTACTTGTTGCAGAAGTTAAGGCGAATGCGATTACCGGTGACCCAAGCCGTGATGACATTTTGTTTGGTCCAGTCAACAACGTAAACCAGTTAGCACAGGTTACCGGTTTCATCGATCGGCTACCTGACCACGCTTCGATTGCTGTTGGCGGTAAAGCTATTGAAGGCAAGGGATACTTCCACGAAGCAACGGTACTAACCGGTCTTCAGCAAACCGACGAGCACATCCAGCGAGAAATCTTTGGCCCTGTAGTAACTGTTCAGAAGTTCAAGGACGACGCGGAAGCACTGAAGTGGGCAAACGATGTGAAGTATGGTTTGGCATCTTCGGTTTGGACTTCCAACCACACCAGAGCAATGCGCTTTGCCAAGGGGCTTAACTTCGGTTGTGTTTGGATCAACACTCACATTCCACTGGCAGCCGAGATGCCACATGGTGGTTTCCGCCACTCTGGTTACGGCAAGGACCTTTCCATGTATGGGTTCGAGGATTACACCAGAATCAAGCACGTGATGAGTTACATCGGCGACTAAAGCGTTGTCTCAGTACCTGCCCGTTTTCCACAGTGAATCCGGGCAGTTACTTTTTTGACCAGCCTTTTGCCATTATCGCTATATGCGGCTCATTGCATTTATTCCAGCTGTAGTCATTGCCCTGATCATGGCACTATTTACTGGAATGTGGCAGTTTGCTTTATTCGCACTTTTATCTGCAATCTCTGGCCTGATCACTTCGGCAGTTTTGAGACAAAAACGCAAAGAGCCAGACCTAGATTATTCAGATCAACCTATTTGGTTACACCCGGCAGCTGTCGCAATAGGGGACAAGGTGCTTCCTAGAACCGGATTGTTTTTCCGAGAGCATATGAGCGATCACTTCTTCAACTATTTCACTCAACTTACCTCGGCTCGAGAGGTCGCAGTCAGAGCTCAGGCACTGGCGAAAGATTTTTACAAAGCAAAACTTAATGCCGCTTTACCTTTTTGGGCAGGTCTTGCTGAGAATAATGATCTTGAGTTTGACTTGGTCACAAACGGCCCTCATGCTCTGATCGTTGGTTCCACGGGATCTGGTAAAAGTGAGTTTCTCCGCTTAGTAACCTGTTCACTGCTAGCTAGTAAAGCTGCCAAAGACATTAGATTGGTGCTCATCGACTTCAAGGGAGGTGCAGCACTTAGACCGCTCGAGAGCCATCCCACTACTTTAACTTTGATTACCGACATAGACTCTGCCGATCATGAAAGGTTCTGGCTCTATCTTCAAGGAGAGTTGAGGATTAGGGAATTGGCTCTCGCTCAACAAGGTGTGAGTTCGATTAGCGAGGCTAAAGATATGCCGAGACTGATTGTCTTAGCGGACGAGCTACCGGCAATACTTTCTTCTTCTCCGCTAGCTTTGCAAAGTTTTGAAGCCATCGCGGCGCGTGGAAGATCGCTCGGGGTGCATCTCATTGCCACCAGCCAGTCGCTAGGTGGTATTCCTAGAAGTTTAATTACCAACTTGGCACTTCGTTTTGCCCTAGGTGTGACCGATCCTGGTGACCTAATCGCACTAATGCCAACACTTCGACCTAGCGAGTCACTTCTAGGACGGGCCATCGCAATTACCGGGGGCAAATCTGTTGGTTTTGATTTTCCAATGATTGCGGAATTACCTGATCTAGGAAAACCCAAGTTAGATGCTGAAGCGGTTGCCGGCTGGAGTTTTGGTTTACCACTTGAAGTCGAGTATCAAGCGGATGTATTCGGGCTGATGGAAGAACCCTTGAGCCATGGGAGGTATTTTCTGCCTTGGGCTGAGATTCTAGGCAAGAACACCCTGGTGGTAGGTGCCACGAAATCAGGAAAGACCAGTTTTTGTCTTTTGGCTCAACTCCATTTCAAGACCGTCTTGGATTGCCCTGAACTTTCCGAACTAGAAAAGAATCTCTCCACCGAATCGGCCATTGTTTGCGCGATATCAACCAGCCAAGTCCTACCAATTGCAATACAACGAAAATTCGAGCAAGTGATTTATCTTCGCCAGAGTAATTTAGATCAACATTTGGCGGCTGGATTGCCCAGAAGCCAGTGGCAAGAAAAATTGCCAGCCGGACGCGCTTGGTTCAGGGGCAAGCAGATGCAGTTGATTAAGCCAGCGCAGATTCAAGCGATGAGTGACTCAGCGCATGGGCAGCGGCAACTGGCTCATTAACCAAATGCCCAGCATGGGTATTTAGACCAAGAGCCAAAGCCGAATCTGATTTCAAAGCTTCGTGCCAACCCTTGTTGGCAAGAGTCTTTACGAAGGGGAGTGTCGCATTGGTCAGCGCGTAAGTGGAGGTGTGAGCTACAGCTCCGGGCATGTTGGCCACGCAGTAGAAAATCGAATTGTGAACTTTGAATGTAGGTTCGGCATGCGTTGTTGGCTTGGAATCTTCGAAACAACCACCTTGGTCAATTGCAATGTCAACTAGGACTGATCCCGGCATCATATTCTTTACCAACTGATTGGTCACCAATTTAGGCGCTTTGGCTCCAGGTATCAGAACCGATCCAATGACTAAATCTGCTTGACTGACCGCTTGGTTGATTTCGTATGAGTTGCTGGCAATTGTCTTTAGTCCGCCGCGATAAAGTGCATCGAGTTCGCGAAGGCGGTTCAAGTTGGTATCTAGGACCGTTACCTCCGCACCAAGGCCAACGGCCATGGCAATGGCGTTAGTGCCAGCGACACCGCCACCGAGCACAACTACCCTTGCCGGTCTCGTGCCAGGAACGCCACCGAGCAGAATTCCGTGTCCACCATTCTGGGCAAATAATGTCTGAGCGCCAACCAGAACCGAAAGTCGGCCAGCCACTTCACTCATCGGTGCTAGCAGGGGCAGTTGACGGTTAGCCGTTTGAACGGTTTCGTAGGCAATTGCGGTGACCTGTTTTGCCAAAAGCTCTTTTGTTAGCTCAAGATCGGCTGCTAGGTGTAAGAAAGTGAATAGGACTAGGCCAGGTCGCAGGAACTGGTATTCGCTTTTGATAGGTTCTTTTACCTTCAAAATCAAATCACCTGAGGCCCAGGTACTTGCGGCATCAGCCAAAATGGTTGCCCCCGCGGCTTTGTAGTCTTCGTCGCTAATACTTGAGCCGATTCCAGCCCCTGATTGGATGAAAACTTGGTGACCGCCGACCACTAACTCGTGGACTCCAGCGGGAGTGATAGCCACTCTGAACTCGTTGTTCTTGATCTCTGCTGGTACAGCGACCTTCATGATTCTCCTCTGGGCATTGGCTTCTTTGCCTAGCCAAGATTGAGAATACCAGAGAGCATCGGGGGCCTCCAGAACCTCTCTAGAAACTGCTTGCGAAAAGCCAGTTTTTGCCTAAATTAGCGCCATTTTATGGCAGTATTTTTATCAATGCGTTGATTCGCGCAGTCGGTGTGAAATTGGCCGTGAACCGGCCCTTCCCAATTAGGAGCATGAGGAAATGAACCAAAACCTTCCTGAAGACCCGCAACTACGCGAAATGGTCAAAGCAGCATTAAAGCATCAGGTAACTCGTCGTGCAGCTCTTGGTGGAGCAGTTGCAACATCTGCAGCAGCTTTGCTTGCCGCATGTGCACCTTCATCAAACGAACTAAAGCCGGCCACAGACGTTAGCGATTCAGACCCAACTTTGATTTGGAGCAACTGGTCACTTTATATTGACGTTGACGATGACGGAAACTACCCAACTCTCGAGACTTTCCAAGCAGAGACTGGTATCACCGTTACCTATCGTGAAGATTTCGATGACAATGATTCCTACTATGGAAAAGTCAAGGACCAACTAGCGCTTGGGCAGGATATTGGTGCAGACCTAACCTGTCCAACATCTTGGATGGCTGCTCGTTGGATCAACCTCGGCTACTGCCAGACATTCGACGATGCTCAACTTCCAAACAAGGTAAACCTTCAGCCTGCATATCTAGGTGCAAGTTATGACCCGGATCGAACTAAGAGCCTTCCTTACCAAGGTATTCTCGCTGGATTTGCTTACGACAAGAAGGCTTACAAGGATGCAACTGGTAAAGATGAGCCAAAGGTGCTTGAAGATCTTTGGGACCCAGCGCTAAAGGGCCGCATCGGAGTATTGAGCGAAATGCGCGACACCGTTGGAATCGTTTTGATGGACCAGGGTGTTCAGATTGGTGATGCAAGTAGCTTGACCGAAGACGCATTCATGAATGCAATTGATGTCATTTCAGCAAAGGTTAGCGATGGTCAAATTGCCAGAATCAAGGGCAACAGCTACAAAGATGACCTAGTCAACGGTGACACTATTGTGGCTATCGCTTGGTCAGGAGACATCATTCAGTTGAACGCTGAAGCAGGATACGACCGCTTCGGATTTATCCTTCCTGAATCAGGCGGAACTATATCTGCAGACTGTTTCGTAGTGCCAATGGGTGCAACACACAAGAAGAACGCTGAGAAGCTAATGAACTTCTACTACGACCCATACAACGCCGCGGTTCTAGCTGCTTACGTGAACTACATCACTCCGGTGGTTGGCGCCAAGGAAGAAGCAATCAAGCTTGATCCAGCCCTTGCCGAGAACCAGTTGATTTTCCCATCAGAAGAGTTCTTGGCTAACACTCAGGCATTCCGTGCCCTTGAGTCAAAAGAAGAGCAGAGCTTTACGAAAGAGTTCCAGAAAATCAAGTTAGGCGCTTAGTGGCCAAGGAGTTCGTTGCGCGAGGTGCCGATCTTGAACTTAAGGGCATCCGCAAGGAGTTTCCAGGCTTCGTTGCTATCGAGAATCTTGATCTAACCGTTCCTGCTGGAGAGTTTTTTGCTCTGCTCGGTCCTTCTGGTTGCGGTAAGACCACGACTTTGAGACTAGTGGCAGGCTTGGAGACGCCAACTAAGGGAAAAATCCTCATTGGTAAAACGGATGTGACTGAGACTAAACCTCATGAACGTCCGGTCAATACGGTGTTCCAGTCATATGCGCTGTTTCCACACATGACAATTCTGGAGAACGTGGCCTTTGGTTTGCGTCAGAGAAAAATCGATGATCCATTGGGTAAGGCAAAACAAGCCTTGAACATGGTCCAACTTTCCCACCTGGCCGAGAGAAAGCCACAACAACTCTCAGGTGGGCAGCAGCAACGTGTTGCCCTAGCCAGAGCTCTGGTTAACCGGCCATCACTCTTACTTCTGGATGAGCCGCTCGGAGCATTGGATCTAAAGCTTCGTCGTGAGATGCAAATTGAATTAAAGGCAATTCAAATTGAAGTTGGGCTTACCTTCTTGCATGTGACCCACGACCAAGAAGAAGCCATGGACATGGCTGACACCGTTGCGGTTATGAACCAAGGTCGTATCGAGCAAATGGGTGCACCAGAAGCTCTTTATGATCGGCCAAAGACAGTGTTTGTGGCTAAATTCCTCGGACAGTCCAATTTGCTGGTTGGCGAGGTTAGTTCTACCTCGGCAAACTCGGTCAGCATCGACGTTGCTGGAAATAAAATTTCGGTTCCAAAGGACAGAGCTGAAAAGCACAGTGGAAAAATTGCAGTTGGCTTTAGGCCAGAGAAAGCAACCTTCCACACTAAAAAACCAACCGCAAAGAGCGACACCAATGTGATTGGTCCCGGCGAAATTCTAGATATTCGTTTTACCGGCGTGAGCAATCAGTACCTAATCGAAGTTCCGAATTTAGGAAACATCACTGTGTTTGCGCAAAACATGGGTCAATCTCCAGTCATCGAACTTGGCGAAAAGGTGTGGATCTCTTGGTCGGTAGATCACTCGTTCGGTCTAGCTGATCTGCCAGCCGGCAACGAAGAGGAATAACAAGCATGGCTTTTGCGGCTTTCAGTTCCAACGTAAAGGTGAACGCTAAGCCAACTAAAACGGGCAAGGTCGTGATTGCCCTATTGGCACCTGGTCTTGCCTACCTTGGAGCATTCTTTCTCACACCGCTAATCGCACTGATTATGGTCTCGCTATCGGTGCCAGATCCAGCGGGCGGCTACGCCGAGTATGTTCCAGCCCTTGAGTTCGCCAACTATGCTTACGTAGTTTCTGAGTACTTCCCGCACATCATGCGCTCGTTCGGTTACGCCTTGATTGCCACAGTTCTTGCACTAATAATTTCTTATCCGCTGGCTTATTTCATCGGTGTAAAGGCAAGACCTTGGCCGCTGCTGCAAAAGTTAATGCTCACTTTGGTGATTGCTCCATTTTTTATTTCATTCCTACTTCGAACTCTTGCCTGGAAGCAGATGTTTTCCAATGAATCATGGATAGTTAGTAGCCTTCAGCAGATTGGCTTTTTGGCCTCTGATCAGTATGTCGTTGGTACACCGTTCATGGTGATATTCGGTTTGACCTACAACTTCATTCCGTTCATGACACTTCCGCTATACACCTCATTGGAAAGACTAGACATCCGTTACCTTGAAGCTGGTTCTGACCTATATGCATCACCGGCGAAGGTTTTCAGGAAGGTTACCTTCCCACTTTCTTTGCCAGGTGTGATTTCTGGAACCCTTCTAACATTTATCCCGATAGCCGGTGACTACATTAACGCCTCGGGAGATTTCCTGGGTTCCCCAGAAACCGCGATGATGGGTAACACCATTGAAGCTAACTATCTAAATATCAACGATTACCCATCTGCTTCAGCTCTTTCTGTGCTGCTGATGGGGGTAATCCTGCTTTTAGTAACTTTCTATGTGAAGAGATCCGGAACGGAGGATCTGCTCTAATGAAATTCACTCTGGGCAAATTCGCCTTACCGCTTTATGCAGTGCTGACATTTATCTATCTGCTGATTCCGATTTTTTACACCTTCGTCTTTTCATTCAATGACAGTTTGAAGACCAACCTGATCTGGCGTGGCTTTACTTTTGATAAGTGGCTAAATGTCTGTCAGCGCGAAGGCGTCTGCCAGGCCTTCGGTAACTCAATCTTTATTGGTTTAATCTCAACAATCTTTGCCACTGCCCTAGGCACCGCCATTGCAATCGCACTGGTGCGCTACAGGTTTAGATTCCGCAGCTCAGTGAACCTGCTTTTGTTCCTTCCGATGGCAACTCCTGAAGTAGTGCTTGGCGCTGGCTTGGCTTCACAGTTTTTCAACTTGGGGGTTCAAAAGGGAACTTTTACCATAATCTTGGCGCACATCATGTTCTGCCTTTCTTTTGTCGTGGTAACCGTGAAGGCAAGAGTCGCTAGCCTCGATCCAGCCCTGGAAGAAGCTGGTCGTGATCTTTATGCAAATCCCCGCCAGGTTTTTTGGAAAATCACCTTCCCGCTTTTGCTTCCCGGCATCTCCGCTGCGGCACTGCTCTCTTTTGCCCTGAGCTTTGACGATTTCATCATTACCAACTTCAACGCAGGTGCGGATATGACTTTCCCAAGGTATGTCTATACAGCAGCCGCTAGAGGTGTTCCAGCTGAGGCAAACGTAATTGGATCGGCAGTGTTTATTCTTGCTATCGTCATTGTTTTAGCAACTCAAATAAACGGAGAAATAAAGCGTCGCAGGTTAGCTAAAAAGGCTTAGCCAAAAAGCGAGTTGAGCGCTTGCTCAAAATGTTCAGTATGTCTTTTCACATCCGCTTCGGTATGTGCAGGGGACATTAGCGCCATATTGTGAAACGGTGTCATCAGAATTCCGCGGTTCAGAGCATGCAGATGCAGGTACTGCTGTAACTCGAAGTCATCGGCATCGGCAGCTTCCCTGCCGTTTCGTGGAGCGGTAGATCTAAACGAGTACTCTGCACGGCAACCAAGTTGGCTAACTTGCCAACCAGCTTGGTAACGATCAATCAGTTTCTGGACGTCTCTAGTCCAGATGGTGCAAAGCTCTTCCATTGCAATAAATGCTTCCGGCGTAAGCACTTTGGTAAGAGTAGCCCGAATAGCTGCCATCGATAAAGCATTTCCAGCTAAGGTTCCGCCTACACCACCGACATCTATGTGCTCTAAATGCAAACTCTTTTGAACTCTTGCGCTCAGTGCTTCGGTCATACCGAAAGCACCAGCTGGAATACCGGCTCCGATGGTTTTTCCAAGGACTACTGCATCGGGATGTAGTTTGCGGCGAGCGGTCATTCCGCCTGGGCCTTCACTTAGCGTGTGTGTCTCATCGTGAATGAGAATCACGTCGTATTTAGTGCACAGTTCGCGTAAGCCTTCAAGATAGCCAGACTCTGGCAAAACTATTCCGATATTGGTCATCGCCGGTTCAATCAGCATTGCTGCTACTTCGCCGGTTGCCAGTGCCTTTTCCGCTGCTGCTAAATCATTGAATGGAACGACGATTGTCGTCACACTTGGATCAACTTGTGCCCCGATGTTGTTTTCGCGGCTGATGGTGTTGCCATTTTCATCTAGCACCGCAAAGGTCTCGTCGACTGTGCCGTGGTAACAGTAGTCGTGCACTATAACTTTGCTTCTTCCGGTTACATGCCGCGCGTATCGCAGAATGTGTCGGTTGGCATCAGTTGCAGTTAGTGTGAACTGCCATTTCTCGACTCCGAAGCGATCAGCCAATGTTTTAGCTGCGATGGCGGCATCTTCGGTAGGCAACATGAATGTTATTCCCTTATTCAGTTGCTCGGTAATCGCCTTGACGGATTCTTCCGGTGAGTGGCCAACCATGGCTCCGGTATCACCTAGACAGAAATCGACATATTCGATGCCGTCAACATCGATAAACCTTGATCCTTTTGCACTTTGGACGAAAATCGGGTGTGGTCCTGGCCACTTGGCCATCCAGGACATTGGCACACCGGCCATCAGCGGCCCAGATGCTTTTTGATGCAACGCTTCAGAGGCAGGGTGCTTAGCGACAAACTCCGCAACTTCTTCGGCAAATAGTCGTGTTAGCTTTTCGCGATCTGGGTATGAGTGCATAAGAATCTTCCTTGATTCTCTCAAACTGAATTTAGTTAGAGAGTGCCGAGCCCAGCTTCGAGGATATCCATCGCCTCGTGAAGTAGGTCGTCGCTAATTGCAAGTGATGGCAAGAAGCGGATCACGTTTCCATAAGTTCCAGCATTAAGTACCACTACACCGTTTTGGTGACAGAATTTCATGACTGCATCAGTCATCGCAGCGTTTGGTTCTCTTGTGCCAGGCTTTACAAATTCAATTGCCAACATGGCACCGCGTCCACGGATCTCTCCGATGACCAAGAATTTATCTTGCATGGCAAGAAGCCTTGGCTTTAGCACTGATTCAATGTGAACTGCTTTTTCTAACACTCCGCCTGCTTCAATCTGTCTAAGGACGGCAAGCGCGGCAGCTGCGGAGACCGGGTTTCCACCGAAGGTTCCGCCAATTCCACCAGGGTGCGAAGAATCCATAATCTCGGCGCGACCTGTAACAGCGGAAATTGGCATTCCGCCAGCAATACCTTTGGCGATTGTCATCAAATCAGGCTCAAAACCTTCTTCGTGCTCAGATGCAAACCACTTGCCGGTTCTTGCCATGCCGGCCTGAACCTCATCAGCTACGAGCACAATTCCGTTTGCTTTAGTCCACTGTGAGAGTAGTTTCAGAAAACCTGGTGCTGGAACAACAAAGCCACCTTCTCCTTGGATTGGCTCGATGACGACAGCGGCCAGGTTGTTAGCGCCAATTCGCTTTTCCATGTAGTTGATTGCTCGAGTTGCCGCCTCTTCGCCAGTCATACCCTCAGGATCGTGGAATGGGTAAGACATCGGAACGTGAGTGACACTTCCGGCGAAAGGTCCAAAACCATCGGCGTAAGGCATGTTTTTGAAGTTCATAGCCATCGTCAGGTTGGTTCTGCCGTGGTAGGCGTGATCAAAAACAGCGATTTCGTTGCGCTTGGTAAATTTTCTAGCTAGTTTTATGGCATTTTCAACTGCTTCGGCACCTGAATTAAATAATGCAGAACGCTTGACAAAATTTCCTGGCATGTGTCGGTTCAAAATTTCACAAACCTCAACATAAGGCAGGTACGGCGTAACCGTGAAAAGTGTGTGAGTTAGCTTAGCCACCTGTTCGCTCACCGCTTGGACTACCGCATCATTAGTATGGCCGATGGTGGTAACGCCGATTCCGGAGCCCATATCAATTAGTTGATTGCCATCGACATCAACCAAAATCGCCCCATGCGCTGAATCGATGTAAACAGGAAGTGTAGTGCCGACACCGTGACCTACCTGATCTAGGCGGTTTTTGTGGAGGGCTTGGGATTTCGGTCCAGGAATATTGGTAACTAACTTACGCACTTGTTCTATAGTCATAACCCAATTCTACCTTGATGGCCTATTTCTTGGCTAAACCCGCTAGATGTTAGCAAAGATGGCAAGATTAAAGCATGCGGCGCGTGATTATCCTTGGAAGCACTGGTTCGATTGGAACCCAAGCACTAGAAATTATCACCGAACACCCCGATCAATTTGAGGTTGTTGGTCTATCAGCAAATCGAAACGTCGACCTATTAGCCGAACAAGCAAGCCGGTTTGGACTTAATCCTGAAAAGGCTGTATTAGGCGCAGAGCTAAGTTGTGAACTTATCGAATCTACTGACGCCGATGTAGTGGTGAACGGTATCACGGGCTCCATAGGACTAAAGCCGACTTTGGCAACTCTAAAATCTGGCAAAAGGCTTGCCTTGGCGAATAAAGAGTCGCTGATAGTTGGTGGCCGTTTAGTTACTGAGGCGGCTTCCCCTGGTCAAATCGTTCCCGTCGATTCTGAGCACTCGGCACTAGCCCAATGCCTTTTGGCGGGTAATCGAGGGGAAGTAAAAAGACTCATCCTTACAGCATCAGGTGGACCATTCCGAGGATTCAGCTACCAACAGCTAGCTGAGGTAACACCGGAACAAGCACTTCGCCATCCAACTTGGAAAATGGGCAAGGTGGTTACCACTAACTCGGCAACAATGGTCAACAAAGGGCTTGAACTCATCGAAGCCCATTTACTTTTCGGCGTAGATTTTGAACGCATCGCGGTAACCGTGCACCCGCAGTCTGTCGTGCACTCAATGGTTGAGTTTGTTGATGGATCAATCATCGCTCAGTGCTCACCACCGGATATGAAACTGCCGATAAGTTTGGGCATGACTTGGCCGGATCGGATTGCCGATGTCTCTCTAGCTGTTGATTTCACGATGTCCCACAGTTGGGATTTTGAACCACTCGATGAGCAGGTTTTCAAAGCAGTATGGTTAGCCCGTCAGGTTGGGGCAAGTGCTGACACATATCCTGCCGTTTACAATGCTGCCAACGAGGAAGCGGTGGAAGCGTTCCACCAAGGAAGAATAAGTTTCACAAAGATAGTTGAACTAATCGAAGAAACTCTTGCTCGCCATACACCCGCCGCACAACTGACTCTAGATGGCGTTCTCGAAGCGGAGCGCTGGGCCAGAGAAACTGCTAATTCGCTGATTAACAAAGGCTAAATTGCGTTTTTGTCTGACTGAGGGGTTAGGTTAGAAAAATGGATTTCATAAATTCAATTTCAGGCTGGGTGCTGCTACTTATTGGTTTGGCAATTTCAATTGGCCTGCACGAGTTGGGTCACTTACTCCCTGCAAAATTATTTGGGGTAAAAGTAACTAAGTACATGATTGGTTTTGGTCCAACCCTCTTTTCCAGGAAACGTGGAGAGACCGAATACGGGGTTAAGGCAATTCCACTTGGTGGTTACATCCAAATGGTTGGGATGCTACCTCCTGGCGAAGAAAGCGGAAAGACAAATTCTTGGCGAAGAGCCGCCAGCACAATCAGAAGTTCCGATCAATTAGATGAAGCTGATCGAGATCGCGCCTTTTACAAGCTAGCGCCGTGGAAAAAACTAATAGTCATGTTTGGCGGACCATTTGCTAATCTGCTAATTGCCTTTGTGCTTGCTCTAACGCTCTTCACTGGCTTTGGGCCCGTCGACAGAACAAATCAAGTAAGGGAAATAGTCGCTTGCATTCCAACCGTGGAGAATCCAAATTGTGACAGAGTAGGCGATTTGTCACCGGCAGCGATTGCTGGGCTCAAGGCTGGAGACACCATAGCCAGCTTGGCAGGAGAGGACATTTCACGTTGGCGGGACATCGAGCCGATTATTGAAGCCAATGCCAACCGCAGTTTGGAAATGGTAGTTATCCGAGACGGTAAGGAAATAAACCTGGCTATCACTCCGGTCAAAGTGAATTTTGATGGTTCAACGCGCAGTTATCTCGGTGTCTACCTCGAGGTAGCTCGGTTCCCACAATCTCCACTTGAGGCAACAAACAACCTTGGTCTGATGATGGCGCAAACCGCGGAAATGATTATTCAGTTGCCGGTTCAGGCATTCAACGCTTTTACTGAACTAACTCCAGATGCCAATCGAGATACCGAAGGTGCGATATCAATCGTTGGACTCGGACAACTCTCCGGATCTTTAGTCGGCAGCAGCGACCTCTCGCTTGAGGATAAGGTGTTGAGCCAATTGGGTCTGATGTTGAGTCTCAACGTTGCGTTATTTGTATTCAACATGATCCCATTGGTGCCTTTAGATGGAGGACACATTGCTGGGGCGATATATGAAGCAATTAAGCGAGGTATTTGGCGATTGCGGGGTAAGAAACTAGAAAAACCCGTTGATACGGCGATGATGATGCCGCTAGCTTACTTTGTCGCCGGTCTATTGCTTTTCTTGACCGTGGTGCTAATCCTCAGGGACATTATCAACCCCGTTGAGTTCTAAGTTTTTGCTAAACCGATTTAGACTTGTAGGCAACTAAAGCATTTTTGGAAGTAGTTGATTTTTGTGCCAGCGATAAACCTTGGTAAACAAACCCCTGAAGTCTTGGCCCCTAGGCGAAAGACTCGTCAGATTATGGTGGGTAAGGTTCCAGTCGGCGGGGATGCACCAATTTCTGTCCAGTCAATGACCACCACACCAACCACCGATATAAATGCGACTCTGCAGCAGATTGCGGAACTAACCGCATCGGGTTGCGACATTGTTCGAGTCGCTTGCCCAAGCCAGGACGATGCTGACGTACTTAGAATTATTGCCAAGAAATCACCAATTCCAGTAATTGCAGATATCCACTTTCAGCCGAAGTATGTTTTTCAGGCTATTGAAGCAGGATGTGGAGCGGTAAGAGTCAACCCTGGAAACATCAGACAATTTGATGACAAAGTTGGGGAGATCGCCAAAGCGGCTAAAGACGCAGGGGTTTCTATTCGAATCGGAGTGAATGCTGGCTCACTTGATCCAAGGTTGCTGCAAAAATACGGCAAGGCAACTGCTGAGGCTCTTGTTGAATCAGCTGTCTGGGAGGCATCGCTATTTGAAGAACATGACTTTCATGATTTCAAGATCTCGGTAAAGCACAATGACCCGATAGTTATGGTGCGTGCCTATGAAATGCTTGCTGAGCGAGGAGATTGGCCGCTTCACCTTGGCGTAACCGAAGCGGGGCCGGCATTCCAAGGAACGATTAAATCTGCAGTCGCATTCGGGGCTTTGTTATCAAAAGGTATTGGTGACACAATTCGAGTATCTTTATCTGCTCCGCCGGTAGAAGAGATTAAGGTTGGCTCAAAGATTCTTGAGTCGCTGAACCTGCGGCCACGTAAATTCGAGATTGTTTCATGCCCATCCTGTGGCAGGGCACAAGTTGATGTTTATAAGTTGGCTGAAGACGTAACTGCTGGTCTAGAAAAAATGACTGTTCCACTCAGAGTTGCTGTAATGGGTTGCGTTGTTAACGGCCCAGGTGAGGCTCGGGAAGCCGACTTAGGAGTCGCCTCCGGAAATGGCAAAGGACAGATTTTTGTGAAGGGCGAGGTAATCAAGACTGTGCCTGAAAGTGAAATAGTTCAAACCCTGATTGATGAGGCGAACCGACTTGCCGCAGAGATGGATCCAGCTCTGGTTGGATCTCCTGAAGTCGTAGTGGCTAAGAAGGACTAATCGTGTTGTTGAGAATGAGCCACCTTTTCTTGCGCACCTTGCGAGAAGACCCGGCCGAGGCTGAAGTTACCAGCCACAAACTGCTAGTCCGGGCTGGATACATCAGGCGCGCCGCCCCTGGAATTTACACCTGGTTGCCGCTCGGGTTGATGGTGAAAGCCAAAATTGAGCAAATAGTTCGAGAGGAAATGGCCGCTGCCGGAGCTCAAGAGGTTTTCTTTCCTGCGCTGCTTCCTCGTGAACCATTCGAGGTAACCGGTCGTTGGAGTGAATACGGCGATAACTTATTCCGCTTGCAGGATAGAAAAAAGTCTGATTATCTTCTTGCTCCAACTCATGAGGAAATGTTCACGCTACTGGTGAAAGATCTTTACTCAAGTTATAAAGATCTACCACTAACTATTTATCAGATTCAAAATAAGTACCGTGATGAGGCGAGACCTAGAGCTGGGCTTTTACGCGGTAGAGAATTTGTTATGAAGGATGCCTACTCGTTCGATGTTAATCAAGAAGGTCTTGAGAAGTCTTATCAGGCGCAACGTGATGCCTACGAACGAATTTTTACCAGGCTCGGAATTGATTATGTAATCGTGAAAGCTGACGCTGGGGCAATGGGAGGCTCTGCTAGCGAAGAGTTTTTAGCACCTTCTGCTATTGGTGAGGACACTTTCGTAAGATCCCAAGGCGGTTACGCAGCCAACGTTGAGGCAGTGAAGACTTTGCCTCCAGCACCAATAAGCTTTGAGGGCAAAAAGGAAGCCTCTATTCAACTCACTCCCAACGCGGGAACTATCGACTCGATAGTTAAATTTGCCGATAACCAACTCGGGCTTAAAATCGGCAAGGAAGAGACACTAAAAAACATAGTTTTAGCGCTCACTGATCTGAACCACAAGCGTTCTTTGGTTATTGTGGCAATTCCTGGTGATAGGGAATTGGATATGAAACGTGCCGAAGTTGCCTTTGCCGGTTTCGAAGTGGAGGCGGCAACCGATGAGGATTTTGCTAAACACCCAGAACTAATTAAGGGCTACATCGGGCCAGTAAGAGATAGCAAGCAATTTCTCGGGGAGAAAGCGCAGTCTAAGATTCGCTACCTGGTTGATCCACGTGTGGTGATTGGTTCTAGTTGGGTAACCGGTGCAAATTATGCCGAAAAGCATGTTTTTGATTTGGTTTACGGAAGAGATTTTGAAGCAGATGGCATTGCCGATGTCGCTGAGATTAGAGCTGGAGATCCAGCCCCAGATGGCAGTGGACCGCTGGAATTGGCCCGAGGAATTGAAATCGGGCACGTGTTCCAACTTGGGAAAAAGTATGCCGAGGCTTTAGATCTAAAGGTTTTGGATGAAAACGGCAAACTGGTGACCGTAACAATGGGTTCCTACGGCATCGGTGTTACCAGAATCGTGGCCGTTATTGCCGAGGCTAATAACGATGATAAAGGTCTAATCTGGCCAGATAGCGTGGCACCAGTTGATGTTTTGGTGGTGGCTGCTGGGAAAGAGACAGAGCTTTATCAGGCTGCAGATGAACTTGCCGAGAAATTGGAACTACAAGGCAAATCTGTGCTTATTGATGATCGTCAAAAGGTAAGCCCAGGGGTGAAGTTCAGCGATGCTGAATTGCTAGGTGTCCCGAAAATTGTGATTGTTGGCAGAGGGCTAGCAAATGGGGAAGTAGATATCTGGGATAGACGCTCTGGCGAGCGCCGCTCGGTCAAGGTAGAATTAGCAGTGAGCGAGTTGGCATAATTCATTAGCCCTCGTATAACTGACTAGCGGCCAGGAGGCATCTCATGGACATCGATTTAAATGCTCTACGACAGGTTGAGCGTGATCGAGAGATTCCTTTCAATGAATTAGTTGAAATCATCGAAGCGGCCCTTGTTGCTGCCTACCAAAGAACTGTTGGAAGCAATGACACTGCTCGTGCGGTGCTCGATCAAAAAACCGGGTCAGTTCACATATTTGTACCAGATACCGAACAGCGCGATGAAAAAGGAAAGCTGATTACTGAACTGCCAGATGGAACTAAAGTTCCAGAGGTAGAAAAGACTCCAGAAAACTTTGGTCGTATTGCGGCTAATGCGGCAAAGCAGGTTATTGCTGCACGAATTAGAGGCTTAGCGGCTGAGGGATACTACGGCGAGTTCAAAGCCAAGGTCGAAGATATCGTTGCTGGTGAAATTCAGCAGGGGCCAAGACCAAACATGGTTTACGTCAAGATTGGCGAAGTTGAGGCCATTCTGCCGCCGGAAGAGCAGGTGCCAGGTGAGGATTACTCGCACGGTAAGAGAATGCGTTTTTATGTGACCAAGGTCGATAAAAACATGCGCGGGCAGGTACAAATCAATGTTTCTAGAACTCACCCGAGTTTGATTAGAAAACTCTTTGAATTAGAAGTTCCTGAAATTGCTAGTCGACAAGTCGAGATCGTTCAGGTTGCTCGTGAAGCTGGACAGCGAACCAAAATTGCAGTTCGAACCTCGGTGGCAGGATTAAATGCCAAAGGCGCTTGCATTGGCGAACTGGGCCAGCGGGTTAGGGCCGTAACCGCCGAACTGAATGATGAAAAAATTGACATTGTTGATTTTTCCGATGACATTGCTAAATTTGTGGCCAATGCGCTTTCCCCGGCGAAAGTTTCGGCAGCCTTTGTCGTCAATGAGCGAAATGTCGGAGATGCTGATTCCAACCGTCCAAAGGTAAGAGTTTTGGTTCCTGAATATCAACTTTCCTTGGCGATCGGTAAAGAGGGTCAGAATTCCAGGCTAGCCAGCAAGCTAACCGGTGCAAAAATAGACATTATGGCTGATGACGCCGAAGATGAGGAATAAATAGCTCATATTTAGGGCTATTTGTTAGGTGACCTTAGGCATTAGAATGAATCAAGTTAGAACCTGTGTTGGCTGTCGTCAAACAGGTAACCGAGCAAATTTAGTCAGAATCGTAAAAACTCAGAGCAATTTGAGCCTTGATTTGACAAAAACTAAGCCCGGTAGAGGTTGTTGGATCCATCCAAGAAACAGTTGCTTAACAACTGCAATAGATGGGAAATCAATCTCTCGAGCGCTTAGAGTTAAAGTAAATGAACAGGTTCTACTGGACCTAAAAGAACAGGCAGAAAAGATGTTAGAGATCTAATGAGTACCTCGAAATGAGATCCTCAAAGCAATAAAGCCTGCCCTGGCTGGGCAGGACCCAGACAGGAGAAACAATAGTGGCGCCACGCGTCTATGACATAGCCAAAGAGCTAGGAATCGAAACAGCTGAAGCTTTGGCTAAACTCAGCGAACTCGGCGAGTATGTAAAAAGCGGTTCATCAACTATCGCCCCGCCAGTTGCAAATAAGCTTCGTGCAGCCTATCCAAATGCTAAACCGAAGGAAGAAAAGCCCAAGGCAACCAAAGCTAAGGCCGCTAAGGAAGCTGAAGCCGAACAGGTAAAAGTAGAACCGGAAGCGGAAAAGCCAAAGCCTGAAGAAAAAGTTGAGCCGAAGTCGGCACCAATTGCTCCGGTTCCAGGTATTCCACGACCAGGTAATAACCCCTTCGCCTCGGCTCAGGGAATGGGCATTCCGAGACCGATGGCCCGACCTGGCAATAATCCTTTTGCGAGCAATCAGGGAATGGGTAAGCAAGGCACCACCGGCAACCGTCCGCCCGGATCGAGGCCAGGTGGTCCGCAGGGAACCAGACCTGGTGGCGCAAGACCTGCTCCAGGTGGATCATCCAGACCTGGCGGTTTTTCAAAACCAGGCACCGGTGTTCCGGCGGGTCCAGGTGGATTCCCTCCTGGCGGTAGACCCGGTGCTGGGGGTCGTGGCCGTGGCGGTAATGCGGCTGGAGCTTTCGGTAAAGGTGGAGCTAAGGGAGCTTCGAAAGCTAGAAAGTCAAAGCGTGCAAAACGTGAAGAGTTTGAACAGAGAATTGCACCGAGCCTAGGTGGCGCAGTTGTGCCAAGAGGTGACGGCAATACTATCGTTCGTCTGCGTCGCGGCGCTTCGATTCAAGATTTCGCTGACAAGATTGATGCCAATGCAGGTCAACTTATTACGGTGCTATTTCATCTAGGTCAAATGGCAACGGCAACGGCCTCATTGGATGAAGAGACTTT
>JAURKU010000024.1 GCA_030831605.1 Rhodoluna sp. | reverse complement strand
CTACATGAGCAAAAAAGATTCGCTCGTGATCCGGACCTTCGAAACTAACCTCGAATTGGGGTTCTGGCCAGCCGGATTTCTTGGCAAAATCAAAAAGCACAGTTCTAGGTTCACTTGTTTCTAGGAGTACTTCCCTGTCGTTAATAAGTGGAAAGACAAACTTCGCAATAATTACCCTGGCAGTTTGAATACCACCGGATAAAAATGCAGCACCAATTAAAGCTTCTAAAGCATCGGCAAGAATATTCGGCTTGGAAGAGCCCCCGCTACCTGATTCGCCCTTGCCAAGTTTGATGAAATCGCCTAAACCTAAATCCATTGCGGCCAGAGATAGGGTTTTTGCTGAAACCGTTGCATTGCGAACTCTCGAGAGTTCGCCTTCGGTTAGATCAGGGTTTTGCTGAAATAGATAATCGGTAACGATGAAACCCAATACTGAATCACCCAAAAATTCCAAGCGTTCGTTATCTGGGGTTTTGCCATTCTCATAGGAGAAAGAGGAGTGAGTCAGCGCAAGATCAATAAGACCTGGTTCGATACTGATGCCAAGCCGTTCGGTGAGCGAGGCGTAATCCAATCTAGGTAAGCCTAAATTTAGGCGTCAGCTACCTTGCGGCCCTTGTATTCGTAGAACTGAACGTCACCGTTCGAGTCTTCTACGGCACGAGCACGGTGCGGCAGGCTATAGACGGTCTTACCATTGACGACGCTCTTAACCAACTGGGTGTTATTAGCTACCCAAGATGAACGACGGTGACGGGTGTTTGATCTCGACAGGCGTCTTTTAGGAACTGGCATCAGCTATCACTTTCTTTAGAAAAATTCTTCAACTCATTCCACCTTGAATCAATCGGGGCTTCGTGAGCGTGATCAGGATCGTCATTCATCTTCAAACCACATTCGGGGCACAGACCTAGACAGTCTTCGCTACAAATTGGGGTGAACGGAAGATTTAGAACTACCGAATCAACGATGACCTGTTCCAAGTCGATTTGCTCGTCTTGAACCAGCAAGTCATCTTCTACCTCTAAAGAATAGGCGAAAAGCTCCTGAATATCCACCTTAATCGGCATGCTAAGCGGCTCTAGGCATCTAGAACACTCGCCCCTGGCCTTAGTTTCGAGTCCTCCAGAGACATAAATACCTTCGTGAACGCTTTCTAGGCGAAGTTCTAGGTCTATCTCAGTGTCTTTGGCTACCTGGGCAAGCCCAGCACCAAGCGAGTGCTCAAGCTTGATCATGCTGCTGATTTCGCGCATGGTACCGGCTCGGTGCATTAGATCGTGAACGGGGACTAGAAAGTTGCTCATTTTCCTATAAGTTTTCTGGCTACCGGTTCCGGCACATACTTGGATATATCTCCACCCAAGTCGGCCACCTGCTTGACTAGCGAGGACGAAACAAAGCCGTGAACCGGATCGCCTGGGATGAATATCGTTTCGATACCGCTTAGATCGCGATTGACCTGAGCCATCGGTAGTTCATAGTCCAAATCGACCGTACTGCGGATGCCTTTGACTAGCGCGTCGGCTTTTAGGCTCTTGCAGTAATCAACTAGTAATCCACTGTCAAAAGAGTTGACCACAAACTTACCCGGCTGATTTTCTAAAACCTTAGAAATCATGGCAACTCTGTCGGCTGCCGAGAATCTAGGTTTTTTGTTCGGGTTGTGAACTACCACCACGTGCACGGTATCAAACATCTTGGCTGCCCGGATAGCGATGTCGAGATGCCCAAAGGTGAATGGGTCAAATGAACCTGGATAAACGGCGATGGCCATAGATAAAGGTTAGCGAACTATCCCTTAGTTAGGTAGTCCGCTCTTTCTTGGTCAAGTAATTCAAGCGAGAGCGCTAGATTAGGGTGTTTTTCCAGAGTAGGGTCGGCGGAAAAGATGCCTAACACCTGCTCTCTGGCTTTTTGAATGAGTGGCTGATCTTTGAGCACGCGGAGCAATTTCAAACTTGATTTGCCGCCGGATTGGCTAGCGCCAAGCACATCGCCTTCGCGACGGAGCTCTAGATCAATTTCACTTAGCTTGAAACCATCATTGGTCGCAGCAACCGCCTTTACTCGCTCTAGGGCCACTGAACCCTCCTCCGCCGCGGTCAGCATTAGTGCCAACCCAGGATGCGCTCCTCTACCGACGCGACCGCGTAATTGGTGTAACTGTGAAATACCAAAACGGTCGGCATCTAAAATCACCATCGTGGTGGCATTGGGGACATCTACCCCAACTTCGATCACCGTGGTTGAAACCAAAATATCTAATTCGCGGTTAGTAAATAGGGACATAACTTCAGCTTTTGTTTCAGCACTCTGCTTACCATGCAACAAGCCGATTCTCAGGCCGGAAAGAATCGGGTTTACTTTTAATGCCTCCGCTACTAACACCGCGGCAGCTAGCGGTCGCTTTGAATTTCCTGGAATATCCGATTCAGGGATATCTTCCGGTTCGTCTTTCTCATCAATTCTTGGGCAAACTACAAATGCTTGTCTTCCATTAGCAACCTCTTCAGCTACCCGTTGCCATACTCTGGCTACCAATGTGCTTTGGCTATCGGTAACCACATGAGTTGCTATCGGCATGCGTCCTGTCGGAAGTTGATCGAGGATTGAAATATCTAGATCACCAAATACCGTCACCGCCAGAGTTCTAGGGATCGGGGTTGCCGTCATGGTGAGCACATGTGGGGCAGATTTGCCTTTTTGCCGCAGCGCTTCACGCTGTTCAACACCGAAGCGATGCTGTTCATCGATGACGATAAGCCCAAGATCATAAAACTCAACCTTCTGAGCAAAAAGGGCATGGGTGCCAACAATAATCTTTGCCTTGCCAGAAACTATTGCCAGCATCGCACTTTTGCGCTCAGCGGTGCTTTGCTGTCCAGTGAGCAGGGTAAGACCTAGTTCTCCGGCTCGCTTCTGTCCCAAGGTTCGCAAAATGGATTGATAATGCTGTGATGCTAAAACTTCAGTTGGGGCTAACAGTGCAGACTGGCCGTCACTCTCAGCGATGGTAATCATCGCTCTGACCGCAACCAGAGTCTTACCGGAACCAACCTCACCCTGCAGCAATCGATTCATCGGGTGACCGGCAGCTAAATCCCTAGCGATATCGTTGCCAATCAGGATTTGTTTTTCAGTCAAATTAAAAGGTAGCGACTTATCGAATTGTTCAAGTAGGCCACCGGCTTTTGCTTCACGCACCGGGGAAATTTGATGCTGGTTGAGAATTCTGGAGCGGATCAGGCTCGCCTGCAGCATAAAGGCCTCTTGGTATCTAAGCCTTGCTATCGCCTGATTAGCCTCCTGAATAGTTTTTGGTTGATGGATTTGCCTTATTGCTTGATCTAGAGCAGGTAGTTCCCCAGTCAGATCCGCAGGAATTTCATCTGCGATCGGATTGAGGCCATCAAGAATTAGCTTTACTGAT
>JAURKU010000023.1 GCA_030831605.1 Rhodoluna sp. | reverse complement strand
TTCACCAGTTGGGGAATAATTCGGACTCTGCATTGGTATCTATTCTATCTGCCCCCGTTTTTAGCTTTCGAAGTGGAATCTCGAGCTTCTTACCAACAGATAGCCAGGCCCCATATATATGGGGGTTAAAAATTCTAAGGAGAGATAACTAATAACCATTCAATTCATAAATTACAGCAGTAAACCGGCTCGCAAGCAATATCGAGTCGAGGCAACCATCCCAGCAACTAAGCGTAAGCAGAAAGCAGGTCACCCAAATATGACAAATGAACTAGGCATCAACGACGATTCCTTACGTTTGCTAGCCGATAACTACGTATGGCTTCGCTACACCTGCCGCAGAGAGAACTTCAAGCAGGAAGAAGAGCTGTTTAGCCTCGTCGTGGAGAAAGCCCTCGGTAGCCTATCCGGCTTCAAAGATCAGGGTTACGGCATCAAGCCGTGGCTTCGTGTCATCGTGAAAAACACAAATAAGGACCTGCTAAGGACCACCAACGTTGAAAATTCCAGACGCGCTCCAAACGTGGTTACTTTTGATGGTGATGGTGGCGAACAGGTGGACATCTTTGATAACCCAATTGATGAAGCCCTCCACGCAATTTCTGCTGAGGATCGCTACATGTATCTCCAAGAGCTAGGAAACATGGCAAAAGCGTTGCGCCAGCTTGAAGAGCCATTCCAACAGACCATTCGTCTATGGCTGACCGGATACAGCTACAACGAAATTGCCGCCGAAATGGGCGTGAGCACTAACACCGTGGGAACTCGAATCCACCGCGCTAAGCAAGACCTGCGTAAACTACTAAAAGATTTGGCCATCGAATATGGCTTTTCAAGCAAAGACAAGAAAAAGTAAAGGGAAAATGCAATGACAGTTTTCAACTGCCAGCAAGTTTTGGATAAGGCAACGTTTTATCTAGATAACGAAGTAATCGAAGAAGAAAAAGTTGCCATTGATAGTCATCTCAGGGAATGTAAAGCTTGTGCTGAGGAGTATGCGGTTGAAGCTCGAATCTCAAGCATGATCATTTCTTCAGACTGGAATCCGATAAGTACCGAGGATTTAGTTCAACAAGCGATGATCAACTACATGCAAAAGCGGGATATCGACTAGATTTCCTGGTCTGGAAGATCTAGCCAGCGGTACCAACCCTGATTTAGCACTAACCAAGCGATTAGACCATGGCCAAGTTGACCAGGTTGACCAAAGCTCGAATTTCGAAGTTCGGCGTTAAATCCCTGGTGGTCAATTAGTGGCCTGAAGGCATCGACAAATGGCAGCGATCTTCTCGCCGCGACATCTTCAAAACCAGCGGCAAGGTGTTCAATCTCATAATTCAATTGCGGGTTCCTTGATGGAATCGGCGAAATTACAAAAGGTTGAATACCCTTGCTGGTGGCGGTGTCTAAAATGTTTGCAAGATTTAATCTAGAGCGAGACATCGATATTCCAGCGTTTATGTCATTCGGATTTAGACAAACTAAAAGTCGATTGTCAGTTTCATCGGAAAAGCGTCTGGCGCATTCATCAAACCAGATTTCACTCAGTCCCGCGGTAGTAATCTCCGGTATTGGCAAGCTATAAAAATCTACCCGTGGATATTCGCTTTGGGTTTTTGCGATGACTCGGCCAACCCAACCTAAACCTTTTGGGTCACCCCCAGCGCTAACCAGATCGTCACCGACGATGACGATTCGGATATTGCGCTTCGGCTCATTCATTGATTAGGCGAAAGCTCTCTCAATAAGATCGGCTTGCTCGGCCGCGTGGCTCTTAGCCGAACCAGTTGCTGGTGAAGCGCTTGCTGGTCGGGAAACCAACTTGGCTACTTGTCCGTTCATGTATTTCGGCAGGAATAGACCGATGTATGTCCATGGCCCTTGGTTTGCTGGCTCATCCTGAACCCAGACCAACTCGGCATTTGGATACTGGGCGTATACCTGCTTGATCTCATCAACCGGAGTTGGGTAGAGCTGCTCGACCCGAACAATCGCGGTGCTCTGATCATTGCGCTTTTCGGCTTCTGCCAAAAGATCCCAGTAGATCTTTCCTGAACAGAACAATACCTTCTTGACCGACGCTTTATTCAAGGGTCTTGGCTCATCGATAACGCGCTGGAATGAACCGGTGGTGAAATCTGCAACAGTAGAGGATGCGGCTTTTAGACGAAGCATCGACTTCGGTGTGAAAACAATCAATGGTCTTCTAGGTCTTGAGTATGCCTGCTGGCGCAATAGGTGGAAATGATTTGCTGGTGTCGAAGGCTGGGCCACGGTCATGTTGTTCTCGGCACAGAGCTGGAGGTATCTTTCGATTCGCGCCGAGGAGTGATCTGGTCCTTGACCTTCGTAACCATGAGGAAGTAAAAGCACCAGAGATGAATGCTGGTTCCACTTTTGCTCCGCTGAGGAGATAAATTCATCCAAGATGGTTTGGGCACCGTTAGCAAAATCACCAAACTGTGCTTCCCAAAGCACCAGGGCATCTTCGCGTTCTACGGAATAACCGTACTCAAAACCCATAGCTGCATATTCGCTCAGCAGCGAGTCATAGATGTAGAACTTGGCCTGGTTTGAACTCAGGTTTCTAAGCGGCATCCACTCTTGGCCATTTACTCGATCGTGGAATACCGCGTGGCGTTGCACAAAAGTTCCGCGCCTAGAGTCCTGCCCGGCCATGCGGATATTTACGCCTTCAACAAGCAAAGAACCAAGGGCAATTAGTTCACCAAAGCCCCAGTCGATTCCGCCTTCGCGGCTCATCTCAACTCGCTTAGCTAATAGCTGCTGCAGCTTTGGATGAACATTGAAATTCGGCGGCAGGTTGTTATGGGAGTCACCGATGAGCTCCAAAATCTCTTTTGAGATTTTGCTTTCACGGAATATCTCCGGGTGATCGCTAGCCGTGGTACCGATGCCCACCGGCTTAGGCACGATTTCGGCTGGTCTTGAAGTTGCCTCGTGGACCTCAACGAAAGCATTTTCTAACTTCGCCTGGAAATCAGCGTTTGATTGCTCGTATTCTTCACGGGTGATGTCCCCTCTGCCAACAAGGGACTCTACATACAGGGTTCGCACCGAACGCTTAGCTTCAATTAGTGAATACATCAGCGGCTGAGTCATCGACGGGTCATCACCCTCGTTGTGTCCGCGACGACGGTAGCAAACTAGATCGATAATGGCATCCTTGGCAAATTTTTGTCTGTAGTCAAAAGCCAATTGAGCAACCCTAACCACAGCTTCCGGGTCATCGCCGTTGACGTGGAAAATAGGAACCTGAATACCTTTGGCAATATCAGTTGCGTAAACAGTGGATCTTGACATTGACGGTGGGGTAGTAAAGCCGACCTGGTTATTGATCACGATGTGAATCGTTCCACCGGTGCGGTAACCTCTGAGGCTCATCATGTTGAGTGTCTCTGGCACTACACCTTGACCGGCAAAGGCAGCATCACCGTGAATAAGAAGTGGCAGTACTGGATATTCGGCAGGAGATTTGTCTAAACGATCTTGCTTAGCTCGAACAATTCCTTCGAGCACTGGATTGACCGCCTCTAGGTGAGATGGGTTAGCTGCCAGATAGACCCTGGTGTTGTTTCCAGCAACCGAGGTGAAGACACCGGATGTGCCAAGGTGATACTTCACATCTCCAGAACCCTGGACCGATTTGGTATCCGTGTTACCTTCAAATTCCTTGAATACCTGTCCGTAGGTTTTACCTGCGATGTTGGTAAGCACATTCAGGCGTCCACGGTGAGCCATTCCGATGGCTACCTCATCTAAGTTTGCATCGGCGGATGCTTGCAGGATCGCATCCAAGGCGGCGATGGTTGACTCGCCACCTTCCAGGCTAAAGCGCTTTTGACCGACGAACTTAGTCTGCAAGAAGGTCTCGAAAGCCTCAGCTTCGTTTAGTTTTTCTAGGATGCGAAGTTGCTGAGCTCGACTTGGCTTCTCATAAGGGCGCTCCAATTGCTCCTGCATCCATTTACGCTCTTCTGGAGAGTGGATGTGCATGTATTCGATACCAACTGTTCGGCAGTAACTATCACGCAGAATTTTCAGTACATCGCGAAGCAGCATCTTTGGTTTGCCACCAAATCCACCGGTCTTTACCACGCGGTCAAGATCCCAGAGGCTTAGACTATGGGTTAACACATCTAGGTCTGGGTGGCTACGCTGCTTGTATTCCAAGGGGTCAATATCGGCCATCAGGTGTCCGCGAACACGATAGGCGTTGATTAGCTCCTGAACCCTGGTTTCTTTGCTTCTGGCTTCCGCGTCGTCGGTGTCTATCGACCAGCGAATTGGTTGGTAGGGGATACGAAGGTCAGCAAAGATTTCATCGTAGAAATCACGTTCGCCAACTAGTAGCTCATTGATAATGCGAAGGAACTCTCCGGAGCCAGCACCTTGAATAACACGGTGATCATAAGTTGAAGTGAGGGTTATCACTTTTGAGACACCGAGTTTAGCTAGGTGCTCCTCGCTCATTCCCTGGAATTCGGCGGGATAATCCAATGCACCAGCGCCAATTATGCAGCCCTGCCCCTTAGTTAGTCTTGGCACTGAGTGAACAGTTCCAATTCCACCAGGGTTGGTAAGCGATGCGGTGGTTCCTGCAAAATCTTCTGCGGTGAGTTTGTTATCTCTTGCCCGCTTTACTAGATCTTCATATGCGGCTAAGTATTCAACGAAGTTTAGTTTTTGAGCTTTCTTGATATTTGGAACAAGTAGCGCTCTGGTGCCATCAGGCTTAGGGATGTCGATTGCTAAACCGAAGTTGATATTAGCTGGCGTGACTGACGCTGGTTTACCTTCAACTTCTTCGTAGTAAACATTTTGACTTGGAAATTCTTTCAAGGCCCGAATAATTGCGTAGCCGATGATGTGAGTGAAGGAAACCTTGCCACCACGAGTTCGAGTTAGATGGGAATTAATCACAATTCGGTTATCGATGAGAAGTTTTGCCGGTATCGCTCTCACGCTGGTTGCAGTTGGAATTGTCAACGAAGCATCCATGTTGGCAGCCAAAGTCTTGGACATGCCCTTGAGGATATTTACCTGATCCTCGGTCGCGTCTTCGATATCACTAACGCTCTGTGAAACTAGTTGGGCTGGAATTGGAGTTGGCTGTGGCTCAACTCTCGTGGTCCTAGCTACCAGTGGGATTGAACCGGTTGCTGGCTTTTCAACGGCAGCATCAGCTTGAACTGCGACCTGCGGGATAGCCTGAGTCTGGGGACGAGTCTGATGGTATTGCTCGAGAATGGGCAACCATTCTTTATCTACAGAGTCTGGATTTGCAAGCCACTTGGCATACATTTCCTCGACTAGCCACGAATTAGCGCCAAAGTCCTGACCGGATTGTTGGTTGTCGCCGGACAACTGCTCACCTCATACTTTTTGGGGGAAATACATGCTTAAGCCTACCTGCTATTGGCTTTTGGCAATTTATCCCCAGAAAATAGGGGTAAATCGGCCATCGGCTATGCTTGAAACTGTTATGGATCCTGATAATCCCGACCCGAAGCGGCTTGAGCATTGAACGAATGGTTCTTGCTCGCCCTAGGAATCTTACTCACCCTAGGCACCGGCATATTTGTTGCCAGTGAGTTCTCCATGATCAACCTGGAGCGCACTGAATTAGAAGCTCGCCAGGATCGTGGTGAAAAGGGCCTAAGCCTTAGCATTCGAGCACTTAAGCGAACTAGCACGCACCTTTCCTCGGCCCAGTTGGGCATTACTCTGACCACGATGCTCACCGGGTTCTTAGCTGAGCCCTCCTTGGCAATCTTGCTGGAATCTCCACTACGGGATCTCGGTCTTGGTGAAACGGCCATCCGAGCAGCCGCGCTGACCATATCGCTTATCTTGGCAACAATTTTTTCTACCCTGATCGGCGAACTCATTCCTAAGAAGCTAGCCCTTACCATTCCACTTCAGGTAAATAAGGCTGTAGTTCGATTTCAACTAATTTTTAGCTGGATATTTGGCTGGTTGGTTTGGCTACTTAATGCCACCGGTAATGCCATAGTTCGGGCGATGGGAATTGAACCAAAAGAGGAATTGTCTTCAGCTAGAACAGCAGAGGAACTTACCTCGATGGTTCAGCGCTCAGCAAGCCTAGGGGCTATGGAACAGCGCCATGCCGATCTAATTACAAAAACTCTGGCGCTATCGCAACTAGTGGCAGCCGATGTGATGACGCCACGAACCAAACTTGAGTCTTTAGATGCAATAAACACAGTGCAAGATGTCATCAAACGTTCTGATGACACCGGTTTTTCTCGATTCCCTGTTTTTGATGGTTCCGATGATGACATAACCGGAATTGTCCACGTCAAAGCCGCCGCTTCGGTGCCAAGAGAAAAACGTGCACTAGTTCCAGTTACCGCAATTATGGTTGAGCCCTACCGAGTCCCAGAGACAATTTCCTTGGAGAAGTTGATGGGTTCGCTTCGTTCGCACGGCCTGCAGATTGCGGTAGTGGTTGATGAATATGGCGGTACCGCAGGTATTGTCACGCTAGAGGACTTAGTCGAAGAGTTGGTTGGTGAATTAGGTGATGAGCACGATAAAGCAAAAATTGATATTCGCTCAGCTAAGGATAAATCAATCACCTTCCCAGGAATGTTCCGTCCAGACGAATTAGAAGAGAAGTTGGCAATTATTGTTCCAGAAGATGGCGATTACGAAACTGTCGCCGGTTACATGATGGCCAAACTTGGCAAAGTTGCCGAGGTAGGCGATGAAGTAGTGATTGACGGTGGAGTACTTCGAGTTGAGCGTATGGATGGTCGACGTGTTGATCGAATCAAGTTCATACCAGAACCAATCGAGGTGAAAAATGACTGAAGCATGGCTAGGTCTTTTAGCTCTGCTCGGCTTGCTATTAGCAAACGGATTTTTTGTCGGCGCGGAATTTGCGGTGATATCGGCTAGACGTGCCCAAATTGAGCCACGAGCCGAGGCGGGATCACGTCCAGCTAAGTTGACCATCAAGGCCATGGATAACGTAGGTCTGGTGCTTGCCACCTGTCAGCTGGGTATCACAATTTCAGGTTTGCTAATACTTTTGGTAGCCGAACCGGCCATTCATAAACTTCTCGAAGATCCACTTCACCTGTTGGGCCTTTCCGATGCTTTAGTTACTGTGGTGTCTTTTGCCATAGCGGTACTTATTGTTTCCTTCCTGCATGTACTTATCGGTGAGATGGTGCCAAAAAACATCTCCTTCTCAATACCTGAGCGGGCAGCGCTAGTGCTAGGCCCGCTTATTTATGGTTTGGCAATTCTGGTTAAACCGATTGTTTTCGCCCTAAATGCCATAGCTAATTTCTGCCTCAGAATATTTGGTGTCAAGCCGGTCAATGAAACTAATTCTGCATTCACCATTGAGCAGGTTGAAGATATCGTTTCCCACTCAACTCGCGAGGGTGTGCTTAGCGATGAGACCGGAGCAATTAGTAACACCTTTGAATTTACCGATAAGCAGGTCAAGGATATTTTGGTATCGGTTTCCGACGTTGTCACTGTCGGTCTGAGCGTTACCCCTCGAGAAATCGAACAACTTGTTGCCAAGCACGGCTTTAGCCGTTACCCGGTGCTAGATGAAAAACAAGAACTCGAAGGCTATTTGCATCTCAAAGATGTTATCGATGCCGATGAAGAAGATGCCGATCAGCCGGTTCAGAGAAAACTAATTCGTAGTGTTAAAAGTATCGGTGCTGGCGTTGAACTTGAAGACGCGTTGGCGCAGATGCAGCGCGGGCATCAACACTTAGCGGCGAATTTTGATGAGTCTGGAAAACTTCTTGGCTTTATTTTCCTCGAAGACATTTTGGAAGAACTTGTTGGCGATATCCAGGATGCTACTAGACGGGATTAGTCGCTAGGGTATGTTCCACGAACATACTGATTAGGCCAGTAGTCAATCTCCACCCCGAGTTCATGAGCAGCCCTGAGTGGCCAGTAGGGGTCCCTAAGCGATAACCGACCAATCATGATTACATCAATTTCGGTTTCTTGTAAAATTCGTTCGGCCTGCTCTGAAGAAGTTATTAGCCCAACGGTGGTTACCGGTGCTTCTAATTCTTCAGCTAACTCCTTTGATAATGGCACCTGGTAGCCCGGGCCCACGGGGATCTTGACTCCGGCAATAATTCCACCGCTAGAAATATCGAATAGGTCCGCACCAGCTTCATAGCACCACCTTGCCACTTCAGCACAGTCAGCAACAGTGAAGCCGCCCTCTTGGTAATCGGTTGCCGAGAATCTGATCAGAATCGGCATTTCGCCAATTACAGCTCTCATTCTTTTAACCATTTCCACTAGAAAACGAGCGCGATTTTCTGCGCTTCCGCCAAACTCATCGCTTCGTTGATTAGTTAGCGGTGATAGAAATTGATGAACTAAATAACCGTGGGCAGCATGAATTTCTACCATGTCAAAGCCAGCACGAACCGACCGCTCGGCAGCGCTAACCCAGCTATCAATCATCTGGTAAACCTCTTCGGTGCTTAGCTCATGCGGAGTGTTGTATTCCGGAAAAGCTTCAGCTGTTGCTGAGACCGGCTGCCAGCCGCCATCGGTTTCGGTCATCGCACCATCGCCTGACCAGGCTCGGAATATGCTGGCTTTTCTTCCTGCATGGGCTAACTGAATTGCCGAAAGGGCACCGTGCTCTTTGATGAACTTATTTATCGGTTGCCAAGCTAAAACTTGATCTTCATTCCAGATGCCAGTATCCCAGGGGCTGATCCGACCCTCAGGGCTTACCGAGGTTGCCTCACAAATGATCACTCCGGCACCACCGATGGCTCTCGAACCTAAGTGAACCATGTGCCAGGTATTGGCAATTCCGTCTTTGTTTTCACAGGAATACTGACACATCGGGGCAATCCAAATTCGATTTCTTGCAGTCAATCCGCGCACTGTGATTGGTTCAAATAGCTTGGTCATGGCTTAAGCCTAACCACCTGTATTGCTCCTAGACTTGAGCGGAGGGGGAATAACTAGGAGAAATGTTGCTACTGAAACGCCTGATTGCAATGCCAAGAAATTTTTGGTTCATTTTGCTCGTTGCGCTTCTTGCTCAACTCACCCTGATTTGGTTCGGCACAGCCTCCGGGGATCCCTTCGGTGATGTCCGTTATATCTACGATGCCTGGATTAGCAATATGCGACTGGGCAGTTACCTTTTGGGCCTTACCGACCCCTGGGTTTATCCATATCCCGCTCAGATCCCGCTCTGGTTAGCCGATTTCGCTTCGCCAAATGACTACCTCTCCGGCTGGTATCTAGTGGTGGTTAATACCAACATGCTACTGATTGCATATCTTTTAGGCTGGGGGAAGAAAATGGATCGGGCTAAAGCGGTTTGGTTTTTCATCGGCTGCGTATTCCTAATCGGCCCGGTCGCAATCGCACGCCTCGAAGTCTTCTCAGTTGCACTGACTTTGATGGCAGCCGTTTCCTTTTACGAAAATAAAGAATCACGATCGATTCAGTTATTCAACCTAGCCACCTGGATTAAGGTTTCACCTTTTGCCAGCCTCGTTACGGTTTTTATCGTTACCGATAAAAAGAAAAAGTTCGTCATCAACATTGCTATTGCAACAGCTGTAATAGTTGGTATCGGCTTAATCTTCGGCAGAGCAGAGAATTTGTTTAGCTTTGTCGGCATGCAAAGTGGTCGAGGGATTCAAGTTGAATCAAGCATCGCTGTTATCTGGCTTATCGCTTTGCTTATCGGTATTCCCGGTATCAAGACCTACTACGATAACGAAATAGTCACCTTTCAGATTTCTGGATTCGGTGTTACCGAGGTCGCTAGCGTAATGACCATAATTCAGTTCCTGGCTCTCGGAATTACCATTTGGCTCGGGTTTAGAGCCAAGGTAAATGGTGCAGATCGAAACACGCTTTTTGCCTGGTTGATGCTCACTGCAACCCTAGACCTGCTTGTCTTCAACAAGGTCGGTTCTCCGCAGTATCAGCTCTGGGTGGTTGGTGCAGCATTTTTTGGTGTGTTAGCTGCTATTCCAAAATGGAAAATGGTCAGCGTAATAACTCTGGTGACGTCCGCTCTTTCTTGGTTGATATTCCCAGTTTTCTACGGATCTTTACTAGATGGCGCTCCGCTTGGAGTAGGATTACTAATTCTTAGAAATCTAGGAATTATCGCCATCCTGGTTTATGCAAACCTTCAATTAATCAAATTAGGCAACCGGCCAAAAGTATTAGCGGGTAGCAGCAAAACCTAGCTCTAGATCAGCGATGATGTCATCGATAGTCTCTAATCCGATTGAAAGCCTGATTAGTCCTGGCGTCACCCCGGAGGCTAATTGTTGTTCCGGATTAAGCTGAGAGTGAGTAGTGCTGGCCGGGTGAATTAAAAGTGATCGAACATCACCGATGTTGGCGACGTGCTTGAACATTTTTACCGATTCGACAAACTTCTCACCCATGGCTGAGCCGCCTTTGATTTCAAAAGACATCACCGCTCCGCAGCCCTTAGGCGCATATTTCTGCCCAGCCGCGTAGTCAGGTGATGAGGGGATTCCCGCGTAGTTGACAAACTCAACCTGCGGATGTTGCGATAGCCAGTTGGCTACCTTTACAGCATTCTCGTTGTGTCGCTCCATTCGAATGCTCAGCGTTGACATTCCCTGTAATAGCTCGTGAGCACTGGTTGGTGCTATTGAAGAGCCCATGTCTCTGAGCAGTTGGACTCTAGCTTTGACGATGTAGGCGATTTCGTCTCCCAATGCTTCGCAGTAGGTGATTCCGTTGTATGAAGGGTCAGGAGTGGTTAGGCCAGGGAACTTATCTGATTTTGACCACTTGAACTTTCCGCCATCGATTACCACACCGGCAATCACCGTACCGTGTCCTGAGAGAAACTTTGTTGCCGAGTGAATAACGATGTCAGCACCGTGCTCAAATGGCTTAATAAGATATGGAGTTGCCACGGTGTTATCGACAATCATCGGGATTCCGTGGCGGTGAGCAATATCTGAAATTCCTTGGATATCTAAAACTGCAACGCGCGGGTTACCTAGACTCTCTCCGTAAAAGAGTTTCGTATTTGGCTGAATTGCTTTTTCCCAAGCAGCTAGATCATCTTGGTCATCAATAAAAGTTGTCTGGATGCCAAACTTTGGCAAAGTGTATTTCAATAGCGAGTAGGTGCCGCCATAAACCCTGGATGAAGCCACCACGTGGTCACCGGCGTTAGCGATGTTCAGAATTGAATACGTTTCGGCTGCTTGCCCGGAAGATAACAGTAGTGCGGCAGTTCCGCCTTCTAGAGCTGCGATTCGCTGCTCGGCATAGTCCTGAGTTGGGTTATTGATTCTGGTGTAGATATTTCCCGCTTCGGAAAGACCAAAAAGTTTTCTAGCGTGCTCTGCTGATTTAAACAGGTATGCAGCTGTGTCGTAGATCGGTGGGACTATAGATCCGGTGGTTGGTTCAACGGTGTATCCGGCGTGGATTTGCTTGGTTTCAAATCCCCAGTTTTTAGAATCATTATTCATCGTCATTGATGCTTTCTCTTTTGGAGTAATACCTTAACCAGCGTATGCAGGCTTTAGCCAGTTCGGGTTCAACAACGCAGAAGGTTTATGAAACCTTAATGCTTAGCCAAGTTCGTCAAAGGCGAGAGCGGCCAGTAAAGCAGCGCCATCGGCCAATACCGCCTCGTCGTATTGTGCCTTATTAGAGTGATTCGACTCAAGTTTCTCTGGCGCGATACCCGGTTGGGCGGCGCCTAGGAAGATAAAGGCACCGGGGATTTCTTCTAGAATGCTGGCGTAATCCTCACCGCCTGGGATGGGCTGAGACATGGTGCGGTAGCGATTTTCACCGAACATTTTTTTGGCCACAGTTTCGACACGTTCAACCGGTGCATGGTGATTGATTAGCACCTTGGTGGCAGGGCTAAATTCAACTTCGGCTTCCAAGCCGTAAGCACTTGCCATGCCTTTGATGAATTCTGGAAGCTTCGATCTAGTATCCTCGTAGCCTTTTTTGGAGAAGGATCGAACCGTTGCCCCGAAGCTAACCGACTCTGGCACGATGTTCGTGGTGTGATCATTACCAGCTTTAATCCAGCCGACGTTCACAATAATTGGGTCGAGGGCATCAAAGTTTTTCGCAATGAACGATTGCAGAGAACTTAGAATTTCTATCATTCCGGTGATCGGGTCTTTTGCCGTCCAAGGCATTGATCCGTGGCCGCCGCGACCGGTGATGGTAACCAGCATGTCTCCAGCGGAAGCCATCATGGTGTCTTTTTTAGTAGTGAATAATCCAGATGGAACAATTGAGAAGACGTGCAAACCGTAAGCGGCAATAGGCTTTTCACCAGAAACCATGTGCATTTGCTGTGCCAGCATATGTCCGGCACCATCGTGGCCTTCTTCGCCAGGTTGGAAGAACATTAAGACATTGCCATTTAGTTTGTCTTTATTGGCGTGTACCAGCCTTGCCGCGCCGATTCCCATCGCCATGTGCAGATCGTGTCCGCAGGCGTGCATGTAGCCGTTGGTCGAAGCGAAATCCAATCCAGTATCTTCATTTACCGCTAAGGCATCCATATCAGCCCGCAGCAGAACAGTTGGCCCAGGATTTGCACCGCGGATTAGTATTGCTGCCGCAGTCATGTCCTTACCTAGAGTTACTTCCCCTAAATCACCAACCTCGCGCAGGATGATTTCCAATGTCTTTGGAAGGTCCAAGCCGAACTCGGGGGTTTGGTGCAACTGCCTTCTTACCTTGACTAGTGCTGCCTGCTGGTTATTAGCTTGGGCAATTAGCTCTTGATATTCCACGGATACTCAATTCTTTTTCAGGACAAACCTATTGTGGCACCAAATACTGCCTAACATTTACTTATGTTCTTCGAGCAAATGCACCCGCTATGGCAGTCCTATTTGGCTGACCAGCGCGAGTTGCTTGATCTTATCGAGAAACAGGTTTTGCCCTCAACCGAGTTGGTTCCACCAGCTAGCTTGGTGATGCAGGTGTTTCGGGCTGACCCTAAAAGCGTCAGGGCGGTAATCGTCGGTCAGGACCCCTATCCAAATCCAGGAGATGCGATCGGTTTGGCATTCGCAGTGCCAGCAGGGCGGAATAGACCGCAGTCGCTTAAAAATGTATTCCAAGAACTAAGCGATGATTTAGGAATTCCAGTTAGCCGAGAAGCAAACCTTTTGACCTGGGCTGATCGAGGAGTTTTGCTTCTCAATACTTCATTGACGACTTTGCCACATCAGCCCGGCGCACACTCAAAGCTAGGCTGGCATGAATTTACTCTGGCAGCACTAGAACAATTAGCTAGTAAACAGCCGCTAGTAGTTCTGGCCTGGGGTAATCACGCCAAGTTGGTAGTTAAGAATTTGCCAGAAGCTAAAGTGATTGAATCTGCCCACCCCTCACCACTTTCAGCCAGCCGTGGCTTTTTTGGCTCGAGGCCTTTCTCTAGAGCAAATCAGGCTCTAATCGAGCTTGGTCTAGAACCGATAGATTGGAGCTTATGAAGGAATTTGAAGCGTCATGCCGCTAGATTCAGAGTCGCGTTGGCGTTTAGTGCGATTACTTAAAACCAAAGGTGAGCAACCGGAACCTAGCATCGATGACATTGTAATTCGAAAGACTGCCGAAACTGATTTGGCACAGATTTGTGAAATCTATAACTACTACGTGGTCAATTCGGTAGTCACCTTTGATATAGAAAAGACCACTGAAGAGTTTTGGTTAGACAAGTTCAAATATCTTGTAGATCTCGAACTACCCTTTATCGTGGCTACCACCGAATCTGGAAAAATCCAAGGTTTTGCCTACCTGGCTCCATGGCGACAGAAAGCCGCCTATCGACGAACAGTTGAGGACACTATCTATTTGCGTCCGGCTGCAATCGGTAAGCGACTTGGTACCAGACTGCTAACTGAATTGATTGATCTGGCTAAACAAGCCGGGGTCAAAGAAATCGTGGCCGTGATTAGCGACAAAGGCGCTGACCCTTCGATCGCCCTGCACGAAGCTTTCGGCTTCAAGCGGCAAGGTCACTTGGGCAAGGTTGGCTTTAAATTCAACCGTTGGCTGGGAACTATCCTGATGCAGCGAAGCCTGTGAGTTATTTCAGGAAATCTTCAGTAGCGACGGGTAGAGTTTGAGCCATGGCGGCCCTTTGGAGAGCAGTTGCTCTAGTTGTAATCCTCGCAGTCACTGCGACAGGTTCGCTTCTAGTGCTGGCCAGCCCAAGCCGAGCAGAGATACTAAGTGAACAGAGTTATCTCGGCAAACCAGTGGTTGGTTTGGTTATTGAATATCAGGATTATGTCTCGGCTAAGGATATTTATGGAAATCTAGTTGGGGTAGAAGCTCTTGGCAGTGCTGTCAGCACTACAGCAGATCTTGGCCTTGGCATGTGGTCGGTTCGCTTCAATAAACCACTATCTGAAGAGTCCGCAACTGATTTAGCAATTCGACTAAGAAAAGACCCTCGGATCAAAAAGATTTATCTTGATCACCTTCTTACTAAGCCAAGCGCACTGCCTTCGCCGATACTTAGCAATCTAAAGCCAAGTTCTGCTCCCAGCGGCCTGAAGGCAGCAGATGCTTGGAGTGCAAGCTCCCCGCTCTCACCAAAGGTTCGACTTACCTGGAGTGCTCCAGCAAGATTGAATGGCGGACTGCTCTGGGGTTACCGCGTCTCTCAGTATGACTCAGCGACGAAGACCTGGAAGGTATTGCTAACTAATTCCAAGAGCAAAACGACTGCTGCAACAATATCAAAAACTCTTACAGTTGCCGAAACATCGAAATTCAAGGTCGCTGCCGTTACAAAAACTTCTAGCGGTAAATTCATGGCTGTTAGCGCATACTCGAGCATCGCGAGCATCAAAGTTACTGCTGCACCAAGGGCCCCGATGCTCCAAAGTTCTGGTCAAATAACATCGGCTAACCCGATAGTTTCGTGGTTGTCACAGACCTCCTTCCAAAAAGGTGGGCTAACCACTAGCTATTTAGTAACAGCAACAGCTACGGGACGCCCAAGTTTGACTTGCAGCACATCGTCCAATAGTTGTTCGCTAAGTGGATTGCAAGCCCAAACCAAATACACAGTTGTAGTCACGGCAACAAATGCCAAGGGAAGTTCAAGTTCTAATCCGGTTTCAGAAACAGTTGATCCGTTGTATAGCGAACAGTGGTATCTAACTTCTGAATATGGAATAAATATTGAACCGGCTTGGAAAATCACAAAAGGTAATCCAAGTGTTGTTGTGGCGGTGCTCGACACCGGCATCACAGCGCATCCGGATCTTGATGAAAACGTGGTAGCTGGCTACGACTTCATTCTTTCTGAAAGTAATTCTCGTGACTTCCAACCTGGCCGAGACGCCGATCCGACTGATCCGGGCGATTATTCAACCTCAGGAAGTGAAGCTAGCAGTTGGCATGGAACTCACGTAGCCGGCATAGTTGCGGCCAGCGGGAATTCGATTGGAATCACCGGAGTAGCCCCGCTAGTTAGCATTTCGCCAATTCGAGTACTAGGTGTAAATGGTGGAACTGAATCTGATATTGCAGCTGGAATCAACTGGGCAATCGGTGTTCCAATCAGCGGAGTTCCGCTAAACAGGAATGTCGCGAAAGTCATAAACCTTTCAATCGGTTCCGAGGTCTTTAGTACCTGCGGTAAGTCATCTCCAACTCAGGTTGCTATTGATGCTTCCAAGCAGCGCAATATCACGATTGTCACTTCAGCTGGAAATGATGATAAGAATGCTCGCGAATCATATCCAGGTAACTGCTCTGGAAATATAACTATCGGAGCGACTGGGTACTTTGGCGATCGCGCCAGCTACAGCAATCACTCTGCTTGGGACCCGCGTTATGAGGCGTACTTCGGTGTTGATATTTCAGCACCTGGTGGCGATCTATACGAAGATGAGGATTTGCCAGCCGGTGGAGGAATTATTTCTACTTTGAACGATGGCGAGAGAACAATCGGAGATCCTACCTACGCCAGTGAAGTTGGCACTTCGATGGCTTCGCCGATTGCAGCGGGTGTTCTTGCCCTGATGTATTCCATTAGACCTAATCTGACAGAGGATGAGGCCTGGGAAATTCTTCGAACCACCGCTAAGCCTTTTGCACCAGGAAGCACCTGCGATGATCTTTTAGCAACGGTAATTTTGACTGATGGATCTGAATATGAAACTGGCTACTGCGGAGCCGGAATCATCGATGCCGGAGCCGCTCTCGAAGCGCTCTTGTCGTTAAATTAAAAGAGGCCGACCTAAGTCGACCTCACCGGTGCGGAAGGTGGGACTTGAACCCACACGCCATAGGCGCTAGAACCTAAATCTAGTGCGTCTGCCAATTTCGCCACTCCCGCTGGCCCTCTAATTCTAAGGCAAAAGCTCTGGTTGTGGAAAACCAAAGCAAGAACCCCTAGCCTTTGGCACTATTTGGGCATGAGCGCAGTTACCGAAATCAGCTCCCGTGCTAGAGCGCTGCTAGTTCAAGGTACGGCAAATCTGGACCGAGCCATTCAGATAGCCATCGATGAATCCTATGAGGGAGGCCGCGCTGGCCAAATAGAGCAAACCAGCAATCTCTCCGATCAGATTAAGGCTCAGCTAGTAGGGCTTGGCTCCTTAGAACCACTTCTAAGTAACCCAGAGATTGAGGAGATTTGGATAAATTCGCCTGAATCTATTTTCGTTTCTGAGAGGGGTTTGACTAGGTTCACCGGTATCACCCTAAGCGAGTTTGAGATACGCCAGATGGTTGAAAAAATGCTCAGGGATTCAGGCCGAAGATTGGATAAATCTGAGCCTTTTGTCGACGCAACATTGGCTGATGGGTCCAGGTTGCATGTGGTTATTCCCGAAGTGACGAGAAGAAACTGGGCAGTGAATATTCGGAAGTTTCCCCAAAAAATCTTTTCTTTACAAAATCTCGTTGAATTTGGCTCGTTATCCCAAAAGACCGCAGAATTTCTTATCGATTCATTCAATGCAGGAAAAAACATTCTGGTCTCTGGTGCCACGCAGGCGGGTAAAACCACCGTGCTCTGCGCGCTGCTCGATTGCGGTTCGCAAAGCGAGCGTTTGATTACAGTGGAGGAAACATTTGAAATTAGAACTAACTATCTGGATTGGGTTGCACTGCAGGCTCGGCAGGCAAATTTAGAGGGCATTGGGGAGATTTCACTTCGCCGTCTAATTAGAGAAGCGCTTAGAATGCGGCCCACCAGGTTGGTTATTGGTGAGGTGAGGCAGGCAGAAGCGCTTGATCTTCTTATTGCGCTGAACTCTGGGATTGCCGGGATGTGCACGATTCACGCCAATTCGGCATCGGAAGCTCTAGAAAAACTTAAGTTATTACCCTTACTTGCTGGCGAGAATATCCCAGCAAAATTCGTTGAACAAACAGTTGGCCAAGTAATTGATCTGGTTATTCACTGTGAAGCAAAACCTGAACGAAAGATAACTCAGCTACTAATCGCTAACCGAGTTCAGAATCAGACTAGCTGGCAGGAAGTGAGCCTGTGATGGCTAACGTTCAGACATTTTTAAATCGAGCGGGAATAAATACGGTACCCTTAAAGTTAGTTTTGTTTTTGTTTCTGGCCACTTCTTTATTAGTAATTTTTGCAATTCAACAACTGACCAGTTCTTGGGCAATCGCATTTTCCTGTTACGTTTGCCTTTTTGCTCAATTGCTTGACTCCCTGCAGAACCGTGCAGCAAAACACACTCTGCAACAGCAGCTTCAGTGGCCGAATTACTTGGACGCCATACATTCGGCGATCTGGGCCGGAGCCACTGTTCAGCAGGCATTAGTGGATTGTTCGCCGCATGCACCAAAAACTGCAAGTTGGGCATTTGTCGAACTCGAAAAGGACATCGGCTCGGGGCTTGATTTGGACGCAACTTTGCTAAATCTCAAATCAAGACTGGCTAGCCCTATAGCTGATCGTTTTGTCGAAATAACTCGTTTAGCGCACGGACTTGGAGGTCAAGGATTTTTACCAGGGCTAAAGGCCCAAGCGAGCCAGCTTCGCGCGGAGAATGCGAATTGGGAAGAAATAAATGTCAAGCAAAGTTGGGTAATCTCTTCTGCAAGGCTGGCCGTTTTTGCACCATGGCTAATCCTTCTGCTGCTCGGCACTCGATCAGAAACCTCAGCCGCGTTCAATACAGAAATTGGATTGTTGATTCTGCTAATTGGATTAGGGGCTTCACTTTTTGCTTTTCGTTTAGTGCGCTTGCTGGCTAAACTGCCGGAGCGCAGAAGAATTCTGGTAGAAACATGACAGAACTGACATTGCTCTTTTCTGCGCTTGCGCTTTTTTCGGGACTTGGAGTTTTAGTCGATGCCCCTAATCGGGCGCTTAGAGGGTTACTTGAACCGCGTAAAAGACTCACGCAAAGAGTGAAAAGGACAAGACAATCAAAACCAGTTTCGGTGATTATGGAAATGCCAGATTTCTGTAGCATTCTTTGGTTTCTTATCAGCGCTGGGCACAATTTGGAAAATGCCTTGCGAATTACGGTTTCAAGAAGCTCTGGATTAGTCTCTAAGGAGTTTCAAAATGTGATTCAGAAAGTTGATCTGGGCTCGATATTGCAAACGGAGCTTGAGGATCTTGCCACTAAGACAAGGCATCCTTCGATCTGCGAACTGGCTACAAAGCTAGCCATGGCCACTACAAACGGAAGCGCAATAGCAGACCAACTCGGTGAATTTGTAGTTTCAGTATCGGCCCAATTGCGCTCCTTACTTCTGGAGAAGGCAACCAAGAGCGAAACCAAAATGATGATTCCGCTGGTATTTGTAATCCTTCCGGTCACAGTCATCTTTGCTCTTTACCCAAGCGTGGCAATTATTCAACAAAGCTTCAATCAAACCTAAGGAGAAACCATGAAAATACTTGAGCAAATAAGAAACGATTCCGGCGATGTTCCGGGCTGGGTATTAGTCACATTGATGACCGCTGGTCTAGTTGTTTTACTCTGGGCTGTGGCAGGGCCTGCCCTAAAGACGATCTTTAACAATGCGGTTTCTAAAGTCATTGTCATTTGAGTTATGGCGAGAAAGTGGCTCTGCCGTAGTCGAGTTCGTCTTAGTTGTGCTGCCGTGTAGCTTGATGATTCTGATCATTCAAGGCCTATTCGGCTTTGCCTCGGCCCTTCAGGTGAGCCAGCAGCAAACTTATGAATTAGCAAGGTACGCGGCCCTGGCTGATGTCACTGTAAGGGAGATCGATTCCAATGTTGCCGCAAATGCACCGGGGGCGGAAATTCAAAGAGTTATTGACGATTCAGGATGCTTTTACTTTGCTAGACGAGTTAGAAACTTTGACATTTGGGGATGGCCATTTCCGATAGAAGTGCACTTAGAAGCTAAGGTGACTTGTGAGGTTTAGGACTATTTGCCGTGATGTTGGCAGCGTGCTGATAGAGGCTGTGGGCTTTGTCGTGCTGGCATTCGGCATTATCCTGACCGCGGGTTTGGGCCTATTTGAATTGCAAGCGGCAGCCATCGAGCTTCAGAGCATTGCCCGAAATAGTGTGAGAAGCTTCGTGCTTGATGACAGCCAATCACTTCCGCAATTAGTTCAACGGAACCTATCCGCCAGCGAACGCTGGCGTGGCAGAGAAATAGATATCAGAATTAGCTGCTCACCAGATTGTTTGGCTAAACCTACTCAGGTAAGAATCGAGCTATCCGCTGGACAAATCAAAGCGGAGGCGTTTGGGGTTAACGGTGGCTAGGGGCCCTAGCGAATCTGGCACAAGTTTGATTTGGTTTGCAACTCTTATGACCGTAACCGTTTCAGTTACTTTGGTGCTCTCTACTGCCATCCATCAATATCTTTTTGCAAGAGTTTTGAAGGATTATCTCGAACAGCTCACCCTAGCGACACTTAGCTCGTGGGACGGGAAGAGCGAGCCTGCTGTATTGGCACATTCAATACAAAAGGTATTTCCAGCTCAGCTTGACTCATTTCAAATAGCGAGCGCTCAGATACTTGCAGGCCCAACGCTAGAGATTATTGGCTGCGCTAATTGGCACGCGCCTCTACCAGTTTTCCAGGTATCAGCAGTGTTGTGTCAGTCCGCTTCGGCTAGGTAACTACTGCAGTTTTACCCGAATCGATTTAGACATCGAAATCCCACCGGAGCTGTTCTTGTAAATGGCAACTAGATAAACCTGATCAGTTGGCTGTATTTTGACGTCACGATCTTGGTTGTA
>JAURKU010000022.1 GCA_030831605.1 Rhodoluna sp. | reverse complement strand
AATGCCCCGAATTCTATCTATGACAAAGGTCTTGACAGTGGTTCGGTTGAAACCGAACTTAGCTTCAATCACGAAGGTTTTGTATACAGAACCTGGGATACCAAGGACGAACAGACCAAGAGCCAATACTAGAAGGAAGGCTAGATCTTGCCAGATCTGACCTTCAATAGAACTACTTAGAGCCTCCTGAATCTGACCGTAGAGCCCAAGAACTAGGAAGGTTAGAACAACCACCGCGCTGATTATTGTGGTTGTTGATTCAAAACGTCTTTTAGTCACCGTGTACTCAACAGCCTTCTTTACCTCTTCACTAGGGCTGCCAATCAGTGCAGTTCGGCTAGATCTGATATCTAAAACATTGAGTACCACTTTGAAAGTGGCAACTCCAACAGTAATGAAAATGATTAGGTTTCTAAATTCTTCGGCGTTCACTTTGCTCCTAGGGTATTTAGGTAATTACGAATATAGTATTTGCTCAATCTCGTGTGTTGCAGATCATCATTGGAAAGAATCGAGAGATATTCCAAAGGCAACGAAAACCCAGGCAATTGCAACAGCCCAAATCACCATGCCAATTGAAAGCACTATGGTTACCTTGAGTGGCTTAACCCCAGCCGCGACAGAAGCAGCGGCACCCAAACTTGCAGATCCAATAAGTATTGGGTCAAGAATGGCCATTAGGTAAATACCATACTTCTCAAAGGCAGCTTGAGCCTTGGCGAAATTAGGGGACTCCGCAGGTTTCCCCTTAGCTACTCTTCTTCGCACAATCCACTCTCGAATTGCACTTCCACCGTAGGCAAATACTGCAATAGAGATGATGTTTCCGGCTACTGCAAATAACACAGTCAACACCGGATCTAAACCAAAGACGATTCCAGCAGGAACTACGCCAATGGCTTCAAACCATGGAATAGCTCCAGCAATGAATATTCCAAACAGGCCGAGATGTTCTAAATCCATTAGTTTCCCTTAGATATCTTTCTCACGCCAGGCAATAAAAATCGATGGCAGAGATGCGAATGCGAACAAGGCTGCTATAAGCATGTAGCTTCCATCATTAGCCTCAGGCTCGAATAGTCGAAGATCCGGACCAAAAAACATGACTAGGAAGATTCCTAAAATCAGGTACCCCATCGCTAGATATGCGTGTCTGTATGAAGAGTCGCGAATTTGAATCTGTCTCTCATCCAACAACTCATTTGGAGCATCTGCTATTCCTCTCACAGCAATTCGAAGAAAGGAATAGGCGCCAAGGGTAAGCATGATTACCAAGATTGCTGCGAGACTAAAGACTATTACTTCTGTTGCCTCAGAAAGGTTCAGTGAACTTGTCATAGATGTGTAGAAGCTTCCTAAGGCGAGCAATACAAGACCCAATAACTCAAGGACTACAAGAATTCGCCTGTTTCTCTGAAACCTTAGCCATTTGAATTTTGAGTTTTCATCAGTCAATAAAGCTCTAGTGCCTTTTTCGGTAACCCCCAGAGACCAATAGATTTTGTTTTTCTTAGACATTACTTCTTACCTTTCTTTGGGTCAGTTAGTGAAAACAACTCGGATACTGGTTTGTTTACGGCCTCCGAGATGCGAAGCGCTAGAACTAGAGAAGGGCTGTATTCACCCCGCTCTAAGTAGCCAATGGTTTGATAGTGCACTCCAACCATGTCGGCTAGTTCTTGCCGGCTCAGACCGAGTTTTGTGCGCACTTCCTCGATTTGATTGAATACGGGTACTTCTGCATTTCTACTCATGGATGTAGCATACATACTACATAGCATTAATGCAACATTTTTGCCCTCCTATTTAGCCAGCTCTGCTTGGCTGGCAGTTTGCGAAACCTTATATTTAAGTAATGGAAATCACAATCGAGGACCCTCGAACGCAAGAAGTCTCCTTCCTCCTTCAGAAGCACTTGGACTTCTGTCATTCGGTCACGCCAGCCGAAAATGTGTTTGCCCTTGATGTTGAAAAACTCCGGCTCCCAGGGATTACTCTTTTTGGTGCCAGGGATCAAGGGGCACTCGTTGGCGTTTGTGCGCTGAAACTGATTACATCCACACATGCCGAGTTGAAATCCATGCACGTCTTAGCGTCTAGCAGGGGTAAAGGTATCGGTGGCCTACTGGTTTCACACGTGCTCGACTTCGCTCGCGCTGGTGGCATTGAGCGGGTGAGTCTTGAAACGAGTCCAGACGACGCATTTGCAGCTGCGCGCAGCCTTTACGCCAGTCAAGGTTTCGTGGAATCAGGCCCATTCGCGGATTATCGAGAGAGCCCAACGAGTGTATTCATGACTCTGTCTATCTGAAAAGACAAAAGCCCCAGAGAAATCTGGGGCTTTTTCACTGCGGAGAATGGGGGATTCGAACTAACCCAATCCGGTTCCTGAATTGGACAATTCCGTTCTCGAGTCTTATTTTAGAGAGGGAGGTTTTTTATGAAGATTGCTCTCGCCGGTGGGACTGGACTAGTGGGTAAGTTTGCCGTCACGGCTGCCGAAAACCGAGGACACGAAGTTGTCTCGATTTCCCGAAGAAATGGCATCGATTTAATTTCTGGCGAGGGTTTGGCGGAGGCTCTCGATGGCGTGGATGTAGTCATCGACGTCACCAACAAAACTACGCTGAGCGCCAAAGCTGCGCGAAAATTCTTTTCAACCGTCACAAACAACATCCTGAGCGCAGAGGCGCAGACCCGGGTGAAACACCACGTGGCTTTATCGATCGTCGGTATCGATGAGATTGACGGTGGTTACTATGCGGGGAAGCTCGAACAAGAGCGAACCATCCAAAGAGGAACAACCCCCTACACAATTGCCAGGTCCTCCCAATTTCATGAGTTCGTGACCCAGCAACTGCAAAGTATGCCTGGACCGATTGCGCTTCTTCCAAAATGCCTTATGCGACCAGTGGCAGCAAGGGAAGTGGGGCAACACCTAGTGGATATCGCAGAAGGAAAACCACTTAAGCGCGTAACAGATTTGGTTGGTCCAAGAAATGAAGTGTTAGTTGATCTGGCTCGAAGGCAGATCGCTTTCGACGGCTTGAAGAAGTTGGTTCTCGAGTTTCCGCTTCCGGGGGTTTTTGGTAGAGGCATGGCTTCAGGCGATTTGCGCGGAATGGGCGAAACGATTGTGGGGAAAACCACTTTTGATGACTGGTTAGAAAGCCATGACCATCAAAATCTCCTCCAATAATTTCAAGTCAGACCTTGCTTGGCTCTGTCAATTGCGCACGCAACTGCACAACCAGCAAAAACTCCCTCAATAAAGGCCTCTACTGAGGCTCTAAATCAAGGGAGTTGCTGGCGGAGAATGGGGGATTCGAACCCCCGAGGGCTTGCACCCAACCAACTTTCCAAGCTGGCGCCATAGGCCACTAGGCGAATTCTCCTGGGTGTTGCCTGATTAGGGCAACGACTATGAGTTTACTTCGTATTTGAACGGCTAGCTGCTGGATAAGTTGAGCTCTAAATCCCAAAGGATGTTAGCTTCCAGCGTTCTAGCAGACTTTCACAACTGCTTTCCTATTTGTGATTGAGATGCACGCGCTAACAGTCATCGCTTGATACTTTTGGGTTAGTTTCACTACACCTTTTGAAACTGAGTATTTGTATGGGGTAGCCTTCACAGCTGTAATCAGATAGTCAGCGCTCAGGCTCTTTCGAGCTTTTGTTGCAAGCCTGTTTGCTTGCGCCACGACTGAGTTCGCTAGGATAACGAGATAGTCTTCGATCTGCATCCTGAGAGAAAAGTCAGCTAAGGTCTGCAAATTCACTGTCGATTTCGGATTAGGTGGGGTTATCGCGGTTGGCAAGAGACTAATGTCTGTGGTTGCAGTGGAAGTTATGATTCCCAAGGTGAAGTATGGAGTTTCTGCTTCGCTTTTGACTGCGTAGGTCTTCCCATCGCCACTGATGGTCACCACTGTGTGGATGTGGTTGAACTCATCAGATGCCATAGTTGCAGGTACTTTGACATCGAAGATGTAGTCCGTGTTGCTCGGGTTCTTGACATTTGCAATTTTCTCAACAGCTGAATACCGAGCTTCAGGATTGTCAGTTACATTTCCCATCATGTTCCAGCTCGCCATAGACAATGAAGATGAGTAGATCACAGATGCCGAATCCATCGGATCAATAAACTGAAGCAACGCTTTATTTCTAGTTGTAAAGTGGGTGGCTTTGGGTTTACCTAACCTTTTGAGAGCGGAAGTCTTGAAGTTGTAGTTAGCCGACGCATATGTAGCAATGGTTCCGAAGTAAAGCCCATTCTTTAGCCCGTAGTCCTTGACACTTGTATCACCGGCAGAAGATGAAGGTGAAAGCAGGTTCATGGTGGACATGCGATATTTGAAGTTGTTGCCTGAAGCCACTGCGGTGAGCTTAGTCAGTCCGATTGCGGTAGCACCTAGATCGCTCTTGAGAGTAGATGTCAAATTCATCTTCTTCTCTGTGCGTATCTTCTCGTGGAAATTCTCCATCGCAAGCGCTAACTCTTGATGGTTTGCACTTGCCGCAAACTCCTCGTAAGTTAGAGTTTCTGACACTGCCTGTGCACTTGTTACAGTGATTGAACTTGAAAAAATTGCTACTGTGGCGACTATCGCCATTGTGATTTTGTTGACCAATTTAGCCCCCTATGGTTATTTCCAGCATAGTAGGGGATAGGCGTGGGAAGGCTACTCGGAATCCCTCAAATATTCGGGCTAGAATTGCCTCGGACTCCCCGTGCGGCGTCACCTCGGCTAACTCCCCCAGGATCGAAAGATAGCAAGGGTAACTGGGCTCTGGCGGGTGTGCGGGGAGTCTTTACACAACCCATACTTTTGTCAGCAGAGAGGTTTAGGCTCAATAGGTGTCCACCGCTCTCTATCGTCGTTATAGACCCGAATCATTTGCCGAGCTAATCGGTCAGTCTCAGGTGACTGTGCCACTTATGGCTGCTCTAAAGAGTGATCGTGTAAACCATGCTTATCTGTTCAGTGGTCCTCGTGGTTGCGGTAAGACTACCTCTGCAAGAATCCTTGCTCGTTGTTTGAACTGTGCTGAAGGTCCAACCGATACTCCTTGCGGTAAGTGCGCTTCTTGTATTGAGTTATCTAGAGATGGGTCAGGTTCTCTAGATGTTATTGAAATTGACGCTGCTAGCCACAACAAGGTTGAAGATGCTAGAGAGCTAAGAGAAAGAATTGCTTTTGCACCTTCTCGTGACCGATACAAGATCTTCATTCTCGATGAGGCTCACATGGTTACCAAAGATGGTTTCAATGCTTTGCTCAAGGTAGTCGAAGAGCCACCAGCACACGTAAAGTTCATCTTCGCAACTACTGAACCAGAAAAAGTTATTTCAACTATTCGTTCAAGAACTCATCACTACCCATTCCGTCTAGTTCCTCCAGCACAGATGCTCGAGTACTTAGGTCAGATGGCGGCTTCTGAGAAGGTCAAGATTGACGAGGGTGTTCTAAGCCTGGTAGTCAGATCTGGTGGAGGTTCAGTTAGAGATTCACTTTCTCTACTAGATCAACTAATCGCTGGTTCCGATAGTAGCCATGTGACTTACGAACGTGCCATTGGACTACTTGGTTATACCGATGCGGCACTACTGGATTCTGTAATTGATGCTTTTGGTTTGGGAGATGCTGCTGAAGTATTCGCAAGCGTTGACAGAGTTATTCAATCTGGTCAGGACCCTCACAGATTCGTTGAAGACCTGTTGGAGAGAATCAGAGATCTAATTGTTGTTGGTTCTGTTGGTCTAGCTGCAAAGAACGTTCTT
>JAURKU010000002.1 GCA_030831605.1 Rhodoluna sp. | reverse complement strand
GTTGCACTGACTAGAATCGCTCCGGCATTGGCCGGCACTGTTACAACACCAAACCATCCGTAACTATCTTTTGCTACCGCTCTTGAATTGGCAACCACAGTAGCTGGGGCAGAAGCTAATGAAACCGCAACTTTTGCCGATTTAGGTAGAGCACCAGGTGCATGCACGACAAGGTCATAACTCGGAGTATCAGCCTCAGCTGTGCTTTCCGAGATTGAGGTGAAAGTAAGGCCAAAAATGGCCAGTGAGGCAACAATTGCAAGAGTCCGCTTAATTTTCTGCATAGTGCAATAAGTCTATTTAGATAAAGTAAGTAAACGCTTACAGTTAGCGATTGCGTTCGGGTTTCACAGCATATATTGGGATAAATTTCAGCATTAGTCCTGCACCGATAAACCCCAGTAAACCAAAACTTGCCATGGCCCAGGTTAGCCCGAATGGAACTATCAGGGCAGAAAGTATCGGCGGTGCTGCCGCATCGCCAAAATCTACTAGCAGCCGATAGCTGGCTAGGAATTCATTGCGCTTATCTTTTGGAGCCAGATCAGCCCCAAGCACCATGATCACTCCGCTGCCCAGTCCGTTTGCAAGTGACATAAGTAAGGCAAGCATTAGGAAAGTTCCAGAGTCGGTAGCAATCCCAACGATCAGGTGGGTAATGCCAAGGCCTAGCAAGGTTGGCACAGCGGCGAAGGCCCTACCGAATTTATCCATAATCTGACCGCTTAGGTAGAACATCGCAAAATCCAGGGCACCGGCCAAACCAATAATCAACGAGGCCTGGTCTGCTGGAATTTCAAGTGCTACGGCTAGAAGTGGTAAACCCACCATGCGTGTTCCACGCAATGCGGAGAGTATCGATGAGGCAACGCCTAAAGTTGCCAACTTCTTACCCTCACGTTTTGCCACTGCCAGAGTTTCCTTTAATGAACTGGCGGATTTGACTAAGTCAGGCTCGGATTTGGCCAGGAGTAAGACGATTGTTGCTAAACCGCAAAGCACCAGGGGAAGATAGTAAACCGCTTGAACAGAAAAATTCAAAATTACTATTGCCCCGAGAGCAGGACCGGCAAAAGATCCAGCGCGGAACATTCCGCCGAGAATTGAAAGCGCCCTGGCTCTAACCGCAACTGGAACATGCTCGGTCATCCAAGCTAATCTGGCTAAGCCAAAAACTGCTGCCGCTGCACCAACTAAGAAAACTCCGGTGCCCAGCATAAAAAGGTTGCTCGCAAATAAGCTAGCTAAAATTCCAAGCGCAGCAGCCAGGCTGGAGAAAATCATCGCCCTTCGTTCGCCTAGCCAATCGACGAGTTTTGCAGCAGGCAAATCGGCCACTAAGCGACCAATCATCATCAATCCGGTGATAAACCCAGCTGTGGCAAGATCTGCACCTAGCAAAATTGCAGTTACCGGGATACTAGGAATTATGCCGAATTCGGCGGTTGAGAAAAGAAAAGAAGGCAGGTAAACAGGCAGAACTAACTTACGTTTTTCAAACCCGAAATTTATGGCCACCTGCCAATTATTACCTAATTGCTAGGGTGTAATGATTTGTTTGACTGGCGAAATTGAAATCTTGCCGGAGCTACTCTTATAAACCGCGACAAAACTCAACTTGGTCCCGGTAGCTGGCCCAGCACCAGACAGGCTTCGGTAATCCCAAACCATGCCGAAGTTTCTAGCGTCATCGCTTCCAATTACTGACCAAGGCCCGTTGTTCTCTTTTACGGCAAAAGTTACTGTGCCTAGATCTAGACCGGTTACTCCCGCTGAGAGATTGACTGTTTTGCTAGCAGAGTCGACAACTGTGTTGAGCGATACCTGCTCAATATTGTTGGCCTCCGGCAGTGGACTTAGCGACTTGAAGATAACTGTTGCCCTGGCCGGTATGGTCAATGAAATCTCACCAGATACTGAGCTTGTAACGGTCCCAGTTGAAAGAAGGTTCTGCCAACTCGAATTTGGGGTAGCAGTGGCCAGTTTGATTGATCTGGATGAACTTCCACTATTAAACGCCACCAGGTACTCGGTTCTAGTGCTCTTGTCGAAACGGCTAAAGGCGAGGACGTTACCATCAACTAGTCGAGTGGTTTGCGAACCGCTGGCTAGAGCCGGGTGGGTCTTTCGCAGCATGTTGAGAGTTGTAATTCTGCTGGTCAGTGGCGTAGCAACCGTTAGCGAGGAACCAGTACCGATAGCGCTGCCAAAAACGCGGTCTTCTGTTCGCCACGAAGACACTTGGCTTGGGAACATATCCTGACGAGCAGCCTTATCGCCACCGAGCCCAATCATGCCAACCTCGTCCCCGTAATAGACGCTCGGAATTCCGCGACTTAGGAACATAACGTCATGGGCTAAAAGCATCGATTGGGATCTAGTTGTTCCTGATTGATTCAGTAGATGTGCAGCTCTACCCATGTCGTGGTTTCCGAGGAAGGTAACCATGTCGTAGGGACTCTTTTGCTTGGTGACAAAGCGGTTATCGTTTGCATAGAGATCAGCTAAATTATTCGATCCGGAACCTGCCGCAAAAGAGAGCGCTCTGTTTTGGAATGCGAAGTCTAGAACCGAGGGCAGACCATATTTACGCAAGTAATTGGCTTGGCTATAAATATCTGAATCGTAGAATTCACCGAAGGCAAAAAGTTTTTGCCCCTTTGCATTCATAGTGCTATTGGTCTTCTCCAACATTTTTGGCCACCATTTTGCAAAGAACTGGTTATCAACGTGCTTTGCGGTATCGATTCTGAAACCATCAACACCGAAATCATTGATCCACTTAGCGTAAACATCAGCAAATCCATTTACTACAGTGTCGGATTCCGTCTTGATGTCATCAAGGCCAAAGAAGTCACCGTTTTGTGCCTGGAAGGTGTTGCCCCAGTCGCTGACATTACCTTGGTTGTGATAATTGTTAATATCATTTAGCCAGCTAGGGGATTTCAAGTTAGTTGCCCAACTAGGAATTTGGGCGGCTGAACTGGCTGAGTTTCTAAAGCCATACCAGCCATCGCGATAGTTGATGATATCGCCAGTGTGATTTACCACGATATCCAGCACGACTTTTATACCAAGGCGATGGGCACAATCGACGAACGACTTGAATTGAGCATTGGTTCCCCAGCGTGGGTCAATGGTTGTGAAATCGGTAATCCAATAGCCGTGGTAGGCAGCTGAACCGCCTTGAACAAAGTTTTGCTTGAACGGGGGAGTTATCCAGACGGCGGTAAAGCCAAGGCGCTTGAGCCTAGGCAGGCCATCGCCGAGGCCATCGGTTCTGCTGCAGCCATCGGATAATCCAGCAAGATCTCCGCCATGCCCCCAGGCCGGATCGGTAGCATCGAAGCCGCTGATTGAACGGTTTGAGCTATTGGTGCCACCGGTATCGTTTGTCGGATCACCGTTTTTATAACGGTCGGTCATCACAAAGTAAATCGAGTCTGAGGCAAATGAGCTTCTTGGCGAGTCACTGGCTAGACCCGAAGCTTCGGCTTCGGTTAGTTCCTCGGTTGTAGTTTCAACACCATTTAGCTGTGGTTTTGAGATCAGAACATTCCCCTCGGCATCGGCTTTGCCAGATTCAATCCAGACCTCATGTCCGATTTTTGCTAAGTCAATAAATTGGTTTGCTGAGCTTGGATCTTTCAAATCTCCCTTGTGGATGATGAAAGGTAATTTTGTGCTGAATTGTGAAAGCGGGATGCTAAACGAAACTCCCCAACTATCTGGTCTTGAAGAAATCGGTGACTTCGGTTTTGCCCAGGTGGTGGCGGTTACGGCACCACCAACCGATGGTTCGTACCAGACGTGGATTCCCCAACTTCGGTAGTTGTTATCTGGTCGGTTGTAGTGAATCAAAACTATGTTGGATCGTTCGGCAGCGCTGGCAAAAATAGTTTGCACACCATTGGTCAACCAGATGTCGGAAAGTTTTGTGGCATCTGCACCAATCGGCGCCATGTCATCGTAAAGTTTTTTGGATCTGGTCGATTGAGTTTTGATTGTGTAACTAGTGATGTTGGCAGGCACTTGGAAGGTTGCAACAAAGTCTGTGCCAACTCGGATAAATGGTTGGCTCTGATCAGCTCCATTGAAATTCAGCACTGCGAAGCGGCTAGTTTTTGATGAAGTGGCTAAATGAACCTTTATCGTTTTTGCCGCCGCAACTCTGGTCAGAAATGGAGCACCCGATGAATCCAGCCAAATTTCTCTAACTACGCCTGGATTTATGCAGCTTGTACTTTTTGCTAACCCAGTCGCGCTAAAGCAAAGTTCTGAACTGCCGGCTGGAATCGTGGCGATACCCCACCACCCGTAAGCGTCGGTATCTTCAAGCCTTGATTTAGCCAGAGGAGTGTTTGGGTTCGATGCGCTGGAGATCTGAATTTCAGGATTTGTTGGTAGCACTGCCACCGGAACATGCACCACGAGTTCGAAACTTGGTTGGGAGGTAGCAGCCTGGCTGGGTGGAAGTGTGAGCAGAGTTATTGAGCTGGCTAGTAAGCCAACGCTAAGGCCGATAGCCTTTAGCCCTCTGAATTCCGCTTTCATGGCTCAAATTCTACATAGCCAACCTGAGAACAGCCTTAAGAAGTTCAACTAAGGCTTAAACTAGTGAACATGTCTGAGCTTGATCTTTCCAATGAAATCAAGCAGTTACGTGCAAGCCTGGCAACTATTGTCGCTGTAACGAACATTCCGAGACTGGAAAGCGAAATTGCCGCTCTGGAGCAAAAAGCCCAAGACCCTAAGCTCTGGGACAACCCGGAATCAGCCCAACAAGTCACGAGCAGTCTTTCCAGGAAACAAAGCTTAAGAACTAAATTGGCTGGCTTTGGCCAGCGCTTAGATGACCTGGAGCTTATGGTTGAATTAGCTAATTCTGAAGCCGCTGGTGATCTAGCCGCCGAGGCCAAATCTGAGCTAGAAGGGCTAACCAGAGAGCTTGCCGAAGCCGAAGTGCAAACCTTGCTCAACGGGGAGTATGACGCTCGTGCAGCCATCATCACTATCCGCTCCGGTGCTGGCGGCGATGACGCCACCGATTTTGCCGAGATGTTGATGAGGATGTACTTGCGCTTCTGTGAGAAAAAGAGTTGGCCAACCACTGTGCTGGATATTTCCTATTCCGAAGGCGCTGGAATCAAATCGGCAACCTTTGAAATCGATGAGCCTTACGCCTACGGTCAACTGTCAGTAGAAGCCGGCACTCATCGGCTGGTTCGGATGAGCCCATTCAACGCTGCTGGTAAGCGGCAAACCAGTTTTGCGGCGGTAGAGGTTGTCCCACTGATTGAACAAACCGATGTTATCGAGATACCGGATAGTGAAATCCGGATAGATGTATTTCGATCCTCTGGCCCTGGTGGTCAATCAGTAAACACCACTGACTCAGCTGTTCGGATAACCCACTTACCAACCGGCACCGTTGTTTCTTGTCAGAATGAAAAGTCGCAACTGCAAAATAGGGCTGCAGCCATGCGAGTGCTGCAGAGCCGCTTGCTTGAAATTCGAAGAAGCGAAGAAGATGCCAAGAAGAAGCAGTTAGCTGGAGAAGCTACCGCTTCCTGGGGTGATCAAATGCGAAGTTATGTCTTAGCCCCATATCAAATGGTGAAAGATCTTCGAACCGAATACGAAGTGAATAATCCAGATGCGGTCTTTGATGGCGATTTAGATGGCTTTATCGCCGCTGGCATTCGTTGGCGAAAAACCTCTGACAAATAGTCCAACACGCTTAACCCGCCTTAGGCTCAGTGCGGTAATGGCAATTTAGGCTAAAAGCACGATGATTTCACTCAGCCAGATAACCAAACTATATAAAGGTGCACCGCGTCCTGCTCTGGATAACGTGTCCCTCGAAGTTGATAAAGGGGAGTTTGTCTTTCTGGTTGGAGCGTCCGGCTCAGGTAAATCCAGTTTGATGCGAATGATTTTGCGTGAGGATGTTCCAAGTTCAGGTTCAATTCACGTTCTCGGGGAAAACCTGATTGGAATCCCAAATCGCCGAGTTCCTCACTTTAGAAGAAGCCTAGGAGTTGTTTTCCAGGATTTTAGGTTGCTGCCAAATAAGACTGCAGCTCAGAACGTCGCTTTCAGTCTCGAAGTAATTGGAAAATCTAGTGGGCTGATTGCTGAAGCGGTACCTGACGTTTTGCGACTAGTCGGGCTAGAAGAAAAAGCCAACTCGCTACCGAGCGAACTAAGTGGTGGAGAACAGCAGAGAGTTGCCCTAGCTAGAGCCATTGTTAATAAGCCGGCTATTTTGTTGGCCGATGAACCAACCGGAAATCTTGATCCGAGCACTTCTGAGGACATCATGGCGCTGCTAGATCGGATCAATCTATCTGGCACAACAATTTTAATGGCAACGCACGATCGCGGAATTGTCGACCGAGGCCGTAAACGTGTAATTGAACTGTCGCAGGGAAAAATCGTTCGCGATGAGTCAAGTTCTGGCTACGAGGTTAAATAATGCGGGCTAATTTTGTTTTCACCGAACTGGGTATAGCCATCAGGCGAAACCTGAGCATGATTGTTTCGGTGATCCTCGTTACATTTATATCTCTAACTTTTGTTGGCACGGCTGGCCTATTACAGCAGCAAATCGCTTCAATGAAGACCTATTGGTATGACAAAGCACAGGTAGCTATTTACCTCTGCACTAAGAACTCACCGCAGGATATTTGCCCGCAGGGTGAGGCTAGTCAAGATGTGCAGAGCACCATAACTGGGCGTTTGGAATCAGCCACCCTAAAGCCTTATATAGAGCAGTACTATTTTGAGAACCACGAACAGGCATACCAAACTTTCCAAGAGGAATTCAAAGATAATGCCGTGGCCAAGTATGTGACAGCCAGCCAGCTTAATGAAACTTTCTGGGTGAACCTAAAAGATCCTGATCAAGCGCCAATTATTATTGAGAGTTTCAGCGGCCTCAGTGGCATCGAGGAAGTGAAAGACCAGCGCAGCTACTTAGATCAAATCTTTGCAATTTTGAATATCGGCAGCTTGGCAGCGATTTCAATTGCAGGATTGATGCTCTTCTCGGCCGTACTTCTGATTTCGACCACGATTAGGCTTTCGGCGGTAATGAGAAGAAGAGAAATCGGAATCATGCGCCTAGTCGGAGCTAGCAATTTCTATATTCAACTGCCTTTCATTCTTGAGGGAGTGGTAGCTGGTTTGATCGGAAGCCTGCTCGCCGGCGGGGCGATATTTGCCATAGTCTCATTCTTCGTTCAGGGCTTTCTCGCGCAGCAGTTACCATTTACCAGCTTCGTTGGAGTAACTGATGCGCTAACTTTGCTGCCCGGGCTATTAGGGCTAGGTGCAATGCTGGCTGGTTTAGCAGCCTTCTCCTCAATCAGGAGATATTTACGGGTCTAGCGGTTAGACTATTTGGCTGTCCTAATACAAGGAGTCAAAGTGCCTAGAGAGCGTGGCCAAAAGGTAGTTGCCACCAATCGTAAAGCCCGACACGATTATTCAATTGAAGATGTGTTCGAGGCTGGCATTGTGCTAACCGGGACAGAGGTCAAATCGCTGCGAGCTGGCAGAGCCAGTTTGGTGGATGGCTATGCGGTGGTTGATGGGGGAGAGATCTGGCTGGAAAACGTGCATATCCCTGAATACACCGAAGGCACTTGGAATAACCACAGCACTAGGCGAAAGCGAAAGCTTCTGATGCACCGCGAGGAAATCTACAAGCTGGCTGGCAAAGTCAAGGAGTCGGGCTACACACTTGTTCCGCTTTCGCTTTACTTCAAAGACGGCAAAGCCAAAGTTGAGTTAGCGCTGGCTAAGGGTAAGCGTGATTACGATAAGCGCCAGGCATTGAAAGAAAAACAGGATAAGCGCGAAGCCGATCGGGCTATGTCCACCAAAGGCAAAGACTGGTAATTCGGGAAGAATTTAGCCCTCAACCTAGTAAATGTCTATAGATGGCTTTATAGTTATCTAGCCCTCAAGCGATTGAGGTTTTGGTAATTCAATATGGGGATGATCGGTTTCGACAAGGCTTTTTGAATCGAAAAGAAGCGGGTCGAGAATGCAGAGTTATCTCGAAAACTCCCTCTGCAAATCATAGGTGCCAAATCTAAGAGCACCGACTTCGGCCTAGCTGCTTAATAGCGCTACCCGAGTCCGTTAGTCCAACATTAGATTTCGTGTTGGGTACTAGCGTCATCTAGAAATCTTGCTGAGCAGTCACGCCTTAGGGCTGTTCGGGACTTTTACTCAGGCTGGGTCAGTCGGTTTAGTCGCTTTACGCAAATTCCGTGACCAAGTAAAACGTTTAGTAAAGCTACGCCCGTAGAAGAGTTCGTTTCCAAGTCATGGACGGGGGTTCAATTCCCCCCATCTCCACCAAAGTATTTTCACCCAAGCTTTTTCGGCTTGGGTGAAAGTATTTAAGCCGCAGAGTGTCAGAAGAACAGGTAATTCAACATAACCTGAGTAAGGGAATTAGCAATTTTGGTGTTAGGAGATGGCATGGATGAGCAGGCGTTTATCGGTTTATTCAGAGACCATCTGCAGGACGTTTCCAAATACCTTTCAAGACGAACAGATAGCAGACATGTCGAGGATCTGGCTAGTGAGATTTTTGAGATAGCTTGGCGAAAGCGTGCGGACTGTCCAGCCGGGTTTGAACTCGCTTGGCTCTACCGTATTTCAGGTTTTGTTTTAGCAAATCATCGTCGCAAAGCAGAAAACAGAATGATCCACCTGCCAATTATGGATGGCGACAAAACCTCGCCAAGTGCTGAAGATCTAGCCCTAGATGGATCAGATGTAGCACAGGCATATCAATCCCTGAGTTCGGCAGACAGGCAAATACTCAGTCTGCTTGTTTTTGAAGGGTTATCTGTTTCTGAGATTGCAGTTGTGTTAGGGATTAGTCAAAACACCGCCAGCCAGAAACTAAAAAGAGCTAGAGCAAGACTGGCTAGCAAACTTGATCAAGTAGTGTCAGAAAATCAATAGAAAAGACATAGACCAGATATGAGTAAAGAATACGAGAAAGACGAATTGCTAGCAAAGTTAGCTAAAGCTGCTGGCAAGAAAAGAGCCCCTACTCTCTCTGAGGATATTCTTTATAAAGCTACGAGACCCGATGAGATATTTGGACCTCGGAAATGGCATACGCCAAAATTACTGATCAACCTTTTCGGTGGAGCAGCTGTGCTGGCGGGTATTTTTGCACTGTCTGCTAACCCGCCACAAAGGGCGCTTATTGACCCGAATTTTAACCTGAACCTGAACCAAAAAATGCAAGGTGATGCCTTGCTGGCTCAGGGGGATGTTAGTTTCACCGAGGAGCAATTATCCAGCCCACTTGAAGTAAGTCTTTCTGAGTGGGGCAATCGAGCAGTTGGCAATTACGTCTCAAATACCCCTGAAGCTTTTAATGAAGAAATGTGGAAAGGGCAAACTAGGCCAGAATGGGTTTTCGTAGTCACTGACGGCGTCTATTTTCCCAATGGTGACAATGCGGAGTTAAAGACTTTATTCACAGCTGAAGAATTAGCTCAAGTAGCCGCAGAGCTATCGACTGATTCATCCCAGCAGGGAATCAAACTATTGATTCAAGGCGAAGATGGAGTTTTGCACCCTTTGGTTATCAAGGCTGGGCAGGATCGCACCTTGTATGCCTTGTTGCTGGAGGATTTACTCACAAGAACTTTCTCTTCCGTGCCTTTGAACTGAGCGTGCAAAGCCACTGATTCCCAATAGGCTAAAGACAAGCAGTACTAACTCGAAAGGTATTTGTTATGTCTGACAAAGCTGTCAAAAAAGAGGCCAAGCTGGCCAAGAAGGTTAGCGAAAAAGGTCTAACCCGATACAACATCGCCGCTGGAACATTGCACCTTATTGTTGCGGCAATCTGTATTTACGTTCTAACCCTGCTAGATCGCCAAGGCGAGTTTCCGGTTACCGCTGACTGGATGACTAACGCTCCGGGGGCAATTGACCCCATGACCGGGTTACCATACCCACCGGAACGAGTGGAACTATTCAGCATCAATCTAGGTGGAGCAATTGTTGCCTTCTTGCTGATGAGCGCTTTCTTCCATTTCCTAATTGTTTCCCCTTGGTTTAGATCTCGCTATTTCAATGGTCTAAAGAACAACCACAACTACTTCCGCTGGACTGAGTATTCACTTAGCTCATCAACCATGATTGTCGCGATTGCACTTTTGTGTGGCTTTAGTGACTTTGCCGCACTGATTGCAATCTTTGGAGTCAATGCCAGCATGATTCTCTTCGGTGCACTGCAGGAAAAGTACGAGTCACCGGGAAATGGTAAGGCTTTGCCATTCATCATGGGCTGCATGACAGGAATCGTTCCTTGGATCATCATCGTGATGGGCGTTCTTCAGCCAGGTAAGTCAGCAGCGGCTGAACCAGTACCTGGATTTGTGGTCGTTATCATCGTGACGATATTTATTGCCTTCAATACTTTTGCCATCAACCAGGCTCTGCAGTATCGCAAGGTGGGCAAGTGGGCAGATTACATGTTCGGTGAGCGCGTCTACATCACACTAAGTTTTATCGCTAAGTCTTGGTTGGCTCAGCAGGTATTCTCAGGTGCGATTATTCCGGCACTAACTACCTAGAAAAACTAAAGATTAGGGGCCGCACCGATTGGTGTGGCCCTTTAGTCTTTATCCAGAAGCTGTTGCACTCGCTGCGGGGAGACGCCGAGAAGCACAGCTATATCTCTCATGGTGAGGCCCTCATCGCGCATTCGAACTACGACATTTCTGATTTCAGCCGAGGCCTCTTCTTGTAGTTTCTGTGCCTCTTGCATCTTGCCTTTGGCAGATTCTAGGTCACAGATGATGCCCGGGAGTTCGGCTTCTACCTTTACGACAACTTCACAAACCTCGGGGTTACCTTTTTGTTCCTCAAGGGACTTGATGCGTTCAACGACGAGCTCTTTGCACTGATCCAGACGTTTTGCAGTGACTGTGAAGCCGTTAGGGCCAGCCAGATGAGCAGACCAGCCGCTGTTTGTCCGTTCCGCGTGGATTTTAACCTCCATGCCGCCTCCTTTAGTCAAGTGCCTCTTTACTAGCCTAGGCTCAAGGGTCGGTCGAAGCAAGCGCACCGCTGAGTTGGTTACCCTCTTCGAACCCCGGCTTTTGAAGCGGCTCGGTTTAGCGTTGCCAAAAGCGACTGGCTTGTTAGCAAAATCAAGACAGATGTCGTTAGTGCTCTGCCAAAATCCCAGAAAAACCCTCCGGTAATCAATTCATATTGAAAGAATCTAGTTAGGTTACTTATGATCGGATCGCCCGCAACATAACTAAGTTGTGTTCCGGTACCAGCCAAAAACGGCCAGTTCCACATTGTCATCAAAGAACCGTAAACAAAACTTGAAATAACCGCATAGACGACAAGGGATGTTTTTTGTTGCCAAGATCTAGTGAATTTTGGAATAAGCCCAGCACCTAAACCAACTAATCCGACACCCATCATTTGAAAAGGTAGCCAAGGACCGATGCCGCCGGTTAGTAGTGCAGAAACAAAAATCGAGCTCGCGCCTAGAATAAAGCCGAAGCCGCTGCCAAAAACAAATGCCCCTAAAATCACCAAGAAGAAAGCTGTTTCGATACCTGCGGTGCCGGCACCAAGCATCCTTATCACTGCATTGAGTGCAATCAATACTCCTAGAAGCGCTAGTTGCTTGGCTCCAATATCACCAGAGGAAAATTCAACCAAAACCAAAATCAATACCAACGGCATCAGCACGATAAAAACAGCTTGCGCCAAGGCCGCCTCGGATGCAATTTTTGAGGTGATAAAAAGTGGCCAAGTGAACATCAGCACGCTTGCCAAACCAGCAACTGCTATCGAGAGTCGGGAGATTAACAATTTCATGCACTCACCTGGTCTAGTCGAATCAGACCTTCAGTTTGACTGATTTGGGCTAACTGTGAAGCTAACGGCGAACTGTAGTTCAGGGCTTTGCCTACTATCTGATCGCTAACCACTTTTCCGTTTTTCAAAAGTATTACTCGGTCGGCAACCAGCGCGACAAATTCAACATCGTGACTTGCCAAAATGATGCTGCGGTTGGGTTCGATAAGTTGTTTGAGCTGTTTAGCCAAAGCGCGTTTGGCAGCGTAGTCGAGCCCTCTGGTGGGTTCGTCTAGAAGCAGAACTTTGGCCGATTTGGCTAATTGAATGCTCAGCACCAGGGCAAGCTGTTGACCTGCGGATAGATCCCTCGGGTGCATTGAACTATCAATACGACCAGCAAGTTTTTGGAAGAGGTTTGCCGTTGTTCCCTGTGGCTGTTGCGAAAAAGAGTCAGACTCGCTGAACTCTTCGGCAAGGCTGTTTAGGAAAAGTAAGTCCGCTGCGCGCTGGGGGACCATGGCGATGAGATCTAATCTAGAGGCTTTAGCTAAATCCGCTGTTTCTCCTTCTTGCATGCTGACCCTGCCGGTGGTTTTTTGGCCAAGGCCTTGAATTGCCCAACAGAGGGTGGTTTTACCAGAGCCGTTATCTCCCATTACCGCTGTGATTTGATTTCCAAAAAACTCAAGGTTGGTCTCATCAAGAGCGAGCAAGTCAGCAAATTTCACCGACAGTTGATCTAGAGTAAGGAGTTTTTCGGCTGCCGGGTTTGGATTGATTGGGGTAAAAGTTTTAGGTTTTTCTTGCCAACGTTTATTGGCGTTTTCCGCTGTCACCTCGAGAGGTTGCCAACCTAATTTGAGGCCTAACTCAATGATTGGTGGCGCGAACCGAGCATCTTTAAATTGGTCTTCAACCGGGCCGAGGCTGACACTGCCATCGCCGTTCACTACCAAAAGTTCGTCGACTGCCGAAATAACTCGGCTAATTCGGTGTTCGGCTAGCAACACAGTTACACCATGTTCTTGGGTAAGTTTTTTCAGCACGGCTAGAACTTTGCCTGCACCTTGTTGGTCCAAAGCCGAAGTTGGCTCATCCAATAGAAGTATTTTCTGGCCTGCAATTAGGGCCGCTGCGATGGCAACGCGTTGTTGTTGGCCACCTGAAAGGGAGTCTAGATTTCTTTGAAGTAGATCTTCAATATCTAGGATCGCAGTGATCTCTGCAAGGTTTTTAGAAATTGTCGCTTCATCGACCCCTAGTTGTTCGGCTCCGTAGACAATTTCATCGAGAACTCGATCTGCGACGAAAGAACCCTCCGGCTGCTGATTGACAAAACCAACTAAGGAAGCGAATTCGTGGGGCGCTCTACCAGTAAGGTTCTTGCCGTCGATAATGACTTCGCCGGAGATGGCCCCACCGGTAAAGCTCGGCGCCAAACCGTTGATTACTTTTAGTAGCGTTGACTTTCCAGAACCAGTGGGCCCGCAAACCAAAATGAATTTCCCCTGATCAATATCAAGATTCACGCGATTCAGCGTAGGGCTTTCGGTAGCCGGAGTACCATCAGGCTTTAGAAAACTAAAAGTCAGATCACGAAGCGAAAGCATCTAAAGGATCACCCCGCTAAACCCGAGTATTAGCAAGCTAACCGAGACGCCAATTAGAAGAAAGTCAGGGTAGCGCCATTTGGCTTTAACAAATCGGGTTCGACTAGCGCCGAGCGCAGACAGTCTTATATAGATGACTGATGCTGAAAGGCCTGAAAGCAGCAAAATCAGATCCAGCGCTTGGTTTTGTGGGCTAATCAATAGCAAGGTTGCACCAAGGGCCAAAAGGGTAGTAGCGGTCAATCCAGTGAATCTTGTTGCGCCAATTCGCAAACTCGAAGCTTCACTTCTTCGACCGAAGCCCCTTGCCGCCATAGAAGCCGCTAGGGCCATCGACTGATCAATGGTGTCTTCAAGTACCGGAATGACTAAACCCGGTAATGCCCTAAGGCCTTTGGACTCACCCCGCAATTTTCTGGCTCGTCGAACTCGATTGAGGCTTGAGATTAGTTGTGGTGCGAGATTAATTGCGATGGAAATCGCTGTCGCGATCTCGTATAAAGCGCCGGGAGTTTGTCGCAAAAGTTTTCTAGGGTTTGCCAGTGAATTTGCCATCCCCATTGAAAGAATTATCGCTGCCAACCTCAGCCCATCAGTTATTGCGGCCATAAGACTGGTCGCCGAGATAGCACCAAACAGTCGCAGACTAGAACCAAATCCCAGCGAGATCTCAAGACTTGGTAAAACCAAAATTGGATTCGATGGTGCAGTTTCTAAGTTGAAGATAATTCTGAAGATAACCCGAATCAGAACTACTGCTATTGCTAGTAGCAGGTAAAACTTAATCGATTTGGACCAGCTCGATTGGTCACGGCATAAAAGGACAATCAACATACTGCCAACCGCGATAAACAGCAGTAAAAGCGCACTGGTAGTCAGTGAGGCCAGCACTGCCAAGCAGATGCCAACTAACCACCAGGTAGCTGGATTGGTGTTTTGAGCGTTGAATGGATTATTTTTCACAACTGGTTGTCATCGGTTTGACGCTCGGTTGAGTTTTTAGATCTTCATCCGATGCAAGAAAACGCCAACCCTCGGCACTTCCGCAGACAGCAACATGGTTGGCAGCCCCGTAAGAGCTGTATACCCAAGAGTTAGTTTCTGGGTCAGCGATGAAGTAGGCCCAAGATCCGTTTGCCGTTCCAGGCGTTGAAATGCACCTCTCGGTTTGCGAATCCGGCACTTGGTTTATTCGACAAACGAAAGCAGTTGGATACTTTTCTGTACCAAGTACTTCAAAACCAGCGGTTTCTAAAAGGTTCCAAGAATTACCTTGATAATTCTTGACACATTTTTCGGTAGTTTGATTTGATTTACTGATTCCAAAATCAACAACAACGGAAATGCCGGATGCTTGGCATTGGCCAGCTTGCACCGACACCTTTACTAATGGCTGGGGGGAGCTCTGGTTGCTGCTGAGTAAGAACCCAACAGCTACCAAAGCCACCAGCCCCAGAAGTGAGAGCCGAACGAACAGACGCATGAACTACTTGGTGTTGTTTAGGACGTCAATAAAACTTAGCTTCGACAAAGCCAGGATTGACTGGTTTGTTGTGAAGATGTCGCTGTTTGGGGCAGACCAAGCGCTAACCACACCGTTATCTTTAGCGTTGATTTGCTCCTTTAGCCAAATAAGCGGTTGTTCAAAGTTTTCTCCCAGAGCACTAAGCGCCATAATCGCGTAGGCCGTTCCACTCACATCGGCAGTTGTATCGCCAAGCCAGAATCTGCCTTCATAGCTGGATCCAATCAACCAGTCTGATGTTCGGCTTACGGCAAACTCAAGGGTAGCTTTGTCCTCACCCGAACTAAATTCTTTCGCTGCTTGCAACGCCATGATCACTAGTCCGGTGACATCTGCTGCGGGACCAGACTCCATGTCTCCAAGGTAATATTTCACACCACCGTTAGGTTCTATTTGTTTGACTAGGTGCAGGGCCACTTTTACAGCCAGATCGGTTTCTTCAGCAGCTAGCAAACCAAAAACTACTAGACCCACAGAAAAGTTATTGGTTTCTTCTTTAATCGAACCATCACTGTTGATTAGCAGTTTCAACTCTTCGAGTTGCGCTGCAACGGTGGGATCGGTTTCAAATTCAAGAACCTGTGCTGCGAAAAGATACTGACCCTTGAGTCCAGCACTAGTTAGTTGATCAGTGTTTGAACTGAGCCATTTACCGACTTTGACTAGCTTTTCTTTATAGCCAACTCCGGAAAGTTGGACCACGGCTTCCATAGTCGATCCAATGTCACCATTACCATTTTTAAATGGATCTAGGAAATCGGTTTTTTCGAAGTTATCTAAAATGTATTTGCTTGTTTTCGGAGCTTGATCAGAGCCATAGCGACCCGCGGAACAAGCGGTAACACTGAATATTGTTAGTAATGAGATGGCGGCCAGTAAGACTGAGCGCACTTTGATTGATTTTGACATCGCAACCTTTCAGGAAGCGATCTCCATGCGACGACGGGCAAGAAACTACCCGACTCCACCTGCAGACCACGACAGTATAAATTAGGAGTCGTTATTTGGGCAGGCATTCCGACTGATCGAAGAATCGACTTACGGTTGCGGGTCAGCACTGGATTTTCACCAGTTTCCCCTGGCCAAACAACTGGGCTCAGTTGAGCGTTAGATAACCCTAGCAGGTTGCTGGCTCAACCCCTGAAACCCCTGTATTTCTGGGGTTTTCCTGAATATTTGGTAACTGTAAAGAAATGTAACGATTTGGGTAAGAACCCCTGTTTCATGTCAGTTATTAGTTGTAGAGTTTCATTACCCAAGGAACATTTGGCAGGGTTTTCCCTACCGGGTGTTTCTAACCATTACAAGGAGAAACAATGATGAAAAGTCTAGCTAGAGCTACTGCTCTAGTCGCAGTTTCTGTTCTTGGTGTTACAGGTCTAAGCCTTGCACCAGCGAATGCAACTGCGGCAAACAAGACGATGATTGTTCAAGAAAGCAACATCCTTTCGGGTCTAAACACTGCTGTGAACGGTTACAACCTTCTTACAAACAGCAACGTTGTTGGTCCGACTGGTGCTGGTTTTACGTATTACAACAACAAAGCTCAGTTGATTCGTAACACCAACTTCGGAACTTTCAAGATCACAAGAAACAACTGTGCAACTACCTCTACAACTGACGAGTTCGGTTGCTTCTCGGTAACTTACACAGTTAAGAAAGGTCTTAAGTATTCAGACGGAACTCTGATTACTGCTCAGGACCTTCTTCTAAGCCACGCAATTTCGAGCAGCGATTACTCGAAGAAGGCTGGTCTAGGAGATCCTGCTTCTGACGCTGGTTCACTGTTTGACTCTGCCGGTTACGGTGGCGCTTACGATGACCACACCAGAGCAGAATCATTTGACATTAGCGATGACAACTTCTCGCTAACCGTTAAGTATGACGCTTTCCAGCCTGACTGGCAGATTTTTGGTCCTGGTCCTGGTGCAGTTCACGCGATGGTAGCACTTGCCAAGGGTAAGAGAGCACTTCAGACTGCACGTACCAACGCCACTTACAAGTCATTGTTCGAAGACGCTTACTACGACTCAATTGCTTCTCTTCCAAACGAAGATGACGAGGACTACGAGGACGCACTTGACTCTCGTACCGCTGCTCGTTCTTTGATGGGCAAGATTGCAAAGAAGTGGTCAACTGTTTGGAACATTACAACCGTTAACTCAAGCACCAACCCATTGTTGCTTATCTCTAACGGTACGTTCAGGATCAGCGAGTGCCGCGCAACTGACTGTACTTTGTCTTTGAACCCTCGTGCAAACGAAGGTGGAGCTCCAAAGCGCACCGGTAACCTAGAAAAGATCATCTTCAAGATGGCTTCAAGCATCAGCAACTTCTCAGACACATCAGTTGCTCAGGCTTTGGCCAACGGTGAAATTGACCTTTACTCAGGTGGATCATCAGCCGCATTCTGGTCTGGTGTTTCAAACCCAGAGTTGACTCGTTTCAGAGGAAACGTTCTGACTTACGAGCACTTCGACTTGCGCACCGGTGACTCACAGTTCCCGATTGATAACGTAATCGAAGGTGAGAGCTGTGACGCTCCATACGACGGTCCGTTCAAGGGCAACAGCCAAGAGGCTAAGGATCTACGCAAGGCATTCCTATTGCTAGTTCCAAGACCTAAGTTGGCTAACACCTACGTAGCTAAGGTCTTTGACCCATCAGCAACCGACTCTCCTGTTCTAAACAGCTTGTTCTCACTTACAACTGAAGGTGATTACTCGAAGGTCGTTGCAGGTTCAAGCCTCTACGTGAACGACTTCTTAAAGGACGAAGCAACCCGTGTTAACATGGCTAAGGCTTTGGTCGCTAAGTGGAGTTCAACACCTGTAACAGTTAAGGTTCTAACCAGCACAAGAGGAAGCCGCGTTGACTCGATCACGCAGATGAAGATTCTTGGTGCTCAGGCTGGGTTTGATGTAGTTCACTACACAAACGCAACCCTATGGGGAGTCCTTCTTGACTGTAACAACTTCGATGCTGCTCAGTTCGCTTGGGTTAAGACTGGTCTATCACAGACCGGAACCAACCCACAGTACGAATCAGATGGTGGAAACAACAGCGCAGGCTGGAGTGACGCAACCATGGATTCTCTACTAGGTGAATTCGAGAAGATCCAGACCGCTACATCTCTAATCACAACAAAGATCAACGCTGAGAAGAGACTATGGTCTAACTACTGGACACTACCTATTTACCAGTGGCCAGGAGCATCAGCTTGGAACAAGGACTTGAAGAACATCTTCCCAAGCCCTCTTGCTCCAAACGTAACTTGGAACTTCTGGTCAATTACTTACTAATTGATTTAGAATCCAGAACCATTGTTGGTGGCGTCCCTCGGGGCGCCACCAACAAGGCTTTAAGCCCCATATCTTTGTGATTTCAAGGGCAATAAAAAGGGCTAATCTGTTAGTATTTTTATAAGACGCTTACTAAAGAAGGTTTGAATTACTTATGTTGTCATACGTCGGTCGAAGAATTGGCATAGCCCTACTTATTCTCTTTGGTTCCACTTTCCTTTCATATAACTTGGCAGCATACTCGGGTGATCCACTCGCTGCCATTCGAGAATCTACTGATCCGAAAAAAGAAACTATTATTGCTGAGCTAACCAAGGCTTATCAGCTTGACGTTCCGCCTCCGGCTCGTTATTTCTTATGGTTGCAAAAAGTTCTCGGCGTGCTAATTGGTAAGCCAGATTTTGGTATTGCAGTTAGCACCCGTATCCCGGTTATCGACTCTCTAGCTCTAGCGATTCCGAACACAGTTCGACTTGTGACATTGGCTACAATCCTGGCTATCGTCATTGGTATCACTTTCGGAATCATCAGCGCAATCCGCCAGTACTCAAGACTTGACTACTCGCTAACGTTCCTAGCCTTCGTTTTATTCTCATTGCCAATTTTCTGGGTTGCCGTTTTGCTAAAGGAGTACATGGCAATTGGCTTCAACGACTTCTTAGCAAAACCCCAGATAGAGCTGCAATGGAATTTGATAGCCTCGCTGATACTCGGATTGATAGTCGCGGGATTTGTCGGGGGCACCCGAAAGCGATTCCTAATTTCCTGGGGAGTGGCTTTTGCAATCTTCTTCGCTCTGTTCTTCTTCGCCAGTGCAACTAACTGGTTCTTGAACCCGAGCCTTGGAATTATTGGAGTCGCAGTCCTCGGTGGTCTTACCAGCGTTGGGCTCTGCCACGTATTTGCTGGCCTCCAAAACAAGAAGGCATTCTATGCTGGTCTAACATCAGCTGGAATTGGTGTAGCGATGTACTACCCGTTCAACCTACTTGCTAACGGTTCAGCCAACTATCAAATGATCATTGGTTTTGCCCTCCTGATGTTAGTTGTGAGCTACTTTGTTGGTTACCTCTTCACCAAGGTGGACAAAGGGCCGGTTATCACAGTCTCTATGCTGTCTGCAGTATTCATCTCCCTCTATACAGTCCTAGATAGATTCATGCAGTCTTGGCAGCAGTATTTCGTGGAGACAGATGGTAGGCCTATCCAGACAATGTCTGCCTACAACATCACGCTAGACTCCAACGATTTCTGGATTATCAACCTAGACATAATCACCCACTTGATTCTGCCTACAACAGCACTTACCTTGATCTCCTTCGCTGGATACCTTCGTTATTCGCGTGCATCGGTTCTAGAAGTACTAAGCATGGACTACGTAAGAACAGCTAGAGCTAAAGGTATTCCAGAGCGCGAGGTCATCCTTCGCCACGCTTTGCGAAACGCCATGATTCCTTTGACCACCCTGATTGCCTTCGACATCGCAGGCTTGCTTGGTGGTGCGATCATCACAGAAAACGTCTTCGGATGGCGTGGTATGGGAAGCTTGGCAGCTGAAGCTATCGGTGCACAGGATCTAAACCTACTGATGGGAACATTCAGTATTACAGCATTCTTGGCTGTCATGGCAACACTTGCAGCCGACGTTATTTATACCGTATTAGACCCACGAATTAGGATTCGTGGCTAGAACTGTTGGGTAATACCCGAAAAGCATAAGGATATGGAAGGCAATTAGTTATGAGCGACAGTCCAGTGAAAGCCAGAGAAATTGAAACTGAGGGTTTGAGTCAAGGAAAGATAATCCTCAAGAAGTTTCTTCAGCACAAGCCAGCTATTGCCGGTTTGATTTTCATGATTCTTTTCACAATCTTCGTCTACAGCGCTTCGGGTATTCACCTAGGTTCTGACCAGGCAAGAATTACTATTCAGGGTTGGTGGAAGTACAGCCACGAAGATTTGCTTCCAATGGGAGTTTGTGCCTCTGGATGTCCAAGCGCCGACCACCCATTCGGTCAGATTTCTAACGGACGTGACTACTTTGCACTGGTAATGCGCGGTTCTGAGATTTCACTCATGGTAATGGTTATCATCGGGTCTCTCGGTGCCTTTATCGGAACCGTTATCGGCGCAGTTTCTGGATTCTTTGGTGGAATCATCGACGCAGTCATGATGCGATTCACTGACTTCATCATTACTGTTCCTAGCATTCTTATCGGTGCAGTTATTGGTCACAACTTTGGCCCTCAAGGTGTGGTGGTTCTTGCAGTATTCCTGGGTATCTTTGCCTGGACCGGTCTGGCACGTCTTGTTCGAGGAGAGTTCCTTACTCTTCGTGAGCGAGAGTTCGTCGATGCTGCAAGAGTGGCTGGCGCATCGAATACCAGAATTATTTTCAAGCACATTCTGCCAAACTCGGTCGGTGTGATTATTGTTTCGACCACACTTTTGCTTTCAAGCTCAATCTTGATTGAGACAGGTCTTTCATTCCTTGGCTTTGGTGTGAAGGCACCGGATGTTTCGCTTGGTTTGTTGATTAACGAGTACCAAAGCCAATTCACCTTTGCTCCTTGGCTATTCTGGTGGCCTGGTTTGATCCTGATTCTGATTGCTCTGAGCATCAACTTCATCGGTGATGGGCTGCGCGACGCGTTTGACCCTCGCCAGAGAAGAGATGTAAAGCGTCGCGCCATGGCCAAGAAGGCAGCTCAGCAGACTGCGACGGCTAATCAGTGAACAAAGTTGTAAGCAACTGCAGCCAAAGCGCAGACACTCAAAACGACGGAAGTCCAGTTGATGGATTTGACTGGGCTACCCAGTTCGTCGGTTTGAATGCTTCTCTGATAGCGCATGGCCAGCACGTATGCTGCTCCGCTAGCGGAATTCGGGGATTCGCTAGGGGTAATGATTGTCTTGCTAGTGAGATCTCTGGATTTGAAGTCAGCTTTGTGAGTTCTACGGGCAGCGAAAATGCTTGGAGCTGGGGCAGCCCAGGAAGAGTACTTGGCAGTAACGGTTTGAACTGTAAAAGAGTATTTAGTCAGGTAGCCGATGACTTCCGTCCAAGGAACCTTGACTGTTGTGAAGGGATTGTGGATTTCGATACGTTGGTTGCTGTAAACGATCTTCGGCATGATAACGAAAATCCAAATAACCACAGAAACGGCAAAGCCGTTGAGAAGGCTAACCATGGCCTCTTTTACATAGCCGGCATAGAGGAAAGAGAAGAAGGTCAAGGCAACAATCAAGTTGGCGGCAATCAGGTAAACCCAACCGACCTTACCTCTAAAAATGTGCACGTCTTGCATAATTTTGAGATTACAGGAAGTATCCCGCTGAAAAGTGAATTTACAGCGTTTTCACCAAGAAAGGTAGCAGCGTAATGCCATCCAAAGAGTTAATTCTAGAAGTCAAGAATTTCAATGTTGATTTCTGGGTTGAGGGGCAATGGTTCCCAGCAGCGGTAGACATGAACTTCGAACTAGCCGCTGGTGAAGTACTCGCCATCGTAGGTGAGTCTGGATCCGGTAAATCAACCACAGCCATGGGTCTAATGGGGCTTCTAGCAGAAAACGCTAACGTAACAGGAAGCGTAAAAGTTAAGGGCACCGAAATGCTGCACCAGCCTCTCGGAGTGCTTCGTAAATTCCGCGGTAAGGAAGTCGCTTACATCTTCCAAGAGCCAATGACAGCGCTAAACCCGGTCTACACTGTTGGCTTCCAAATCGTTGAAGTTCTTCGCAACCACTTCGAGATGGGCCCAGAAACTGCCAAGGAGCGAGCAATCGAATTGCTTACCCTTGTGGAAATTCCTGAGCCAGAATTGAGTTTCAACAAGTATCCGCACCAGCTTTCCGGTGGTCAACGTCAGCGCGCGATGATTGCGCAAGCTCTTGCCTGTGACCCTTCCTTGCTAATCGCCGATGAGCCAACTACTGCGTTGGACGTAACGGTTCAGGCTGAAATTCTCGACTTGATGAGAAACCTTAAGGACAAACTGAACTCAGCAGTTCTTTTGATTACTCACGACATGGGCGTTGTTGCTGACCTGTCAGACCGAATCCTAGTTATGAAGGACGGTGTAACAGTTGAAGAAGACACCTCAGAGAACATCTTTAACAAACCGAAGCACCCTTACACCAAATCACTTCTTGCGTCTGTTCCAAAACTTGGATCAGTCAAGGTTCGTGAACTAGCTAAGACAGATGCAAAGGCTCAGTCAGTTCTTGAAGTCACCGATTTGGTGATTGAGTATCCAAAGCGTGGCCGTATTCCTGCCTTCCGCGCTGTTGATGGAGTTTCCTTCGACATCAAGCCTGGTGAAATCTTGGGTCTCGTTGGTGAATCGGGTTCCGGTAAGACTACCGTTGGTCGTGCTGCTATTGGCCTTCTTCCAGTGCACTCAGGATCGATCAAATTGCTCGGTGATGAAATTGCCGGCGCTGACATGAAAAAGCTACGAGCAATTCGTCAGCACACCGGAATCGTATTCCAAGATCCAGCATCGTCTTTGAACCCAAGACTGCCCATTGGTGAGAGCATCGGTGAGCCGTTGTTCCTAGCCAAGTTGGCCAAGGGTGAAGAGCTAGACAAGCGCGTCGAGGACCTACTCGACTCGGTTGAACTTCCTCGTTCATACCGTAACCGTTATCCGCACGAACTTTCTGGTGGACAGAAGCAGCGTGTGGGTATTGCCCGCGCACTAGCGATGTCACCTGATTTGCTGATTGCTGACGAACCAACTTCCGCCCTTGACGTGTCAGTTCAGGCTAGGTTCTTGGATCTATTGCAGAATCTGCAAGACAAACTGAAGTTCGCCTGTTTGTTCATCACCCACGACATCGGTGTGGTTGATATTCTTGCCCACCGCATCGCTGTTATGCAGTATGGAAAGTTAGTTGAAGTTGGCCCAAGAGACCAAATCTTGAACAAGCCAACCCAGCTCTACACCAAGACTTTGCTTGCCGCAGTCCCAGTTCCAGATCCTAAGGAGCAGAAGAAGCGTCGCGAGGCTAGGGCCAAGCTTTTAGCCAGCGAAGGAAGCAAGGCAGTGGCAACCGCGCCTAAGAAGGCTTCTGCAAAGACCGCGGTGAAGAAAGCTTCTCCAGCTAAGCCGAAGGCACCTGCTAAGAAGGCCGCTCCAGCAAAGCCAAAGGCACCAGCCAAGAAAGCTGCCCCGGCTAAGCCAACCGCGAAGAAGCCAACACCGAAGAAGAAGTAACTCGGAGCATCTAGGCTTACCAGCCGAATCTGCTTCAGTACTTGCATCTGGGATTCGAATACATAGTCGGTTAGACTCATTAGGTTCGATCGAACAAGTTCACCGTCATCTAACTTGATGGTGCCATGCCCAAAGGAAAACTAATGGCTCTTATCAAAAGAGATGACATTCGCAATGTCGCAATCGTGGCTCACGTTGACCACGGTAAAACTACGCTTGTTGACGCCATGCTGCGTCAAACCGGAGCCTTTGGTGAGCACGCCAATCTAGGTGAACGTATTTTGGACTCAGGGGATCTTGAGCGCGAAAAAGGCATCACCATCCTCGCTAAAAACACCGCAATTGCCTATAAAGGCCCAAGTTCCGAGGGTCGGGAAATCACCATCAATGTGATCGATACTCCAGGTCACGCTGATTTCGGTGGCGAGGTTGAGCGAGGGCTATCCATGGTTGACGGCGTTGTCCTCCTGGTCGACGCATCGGAGGGCCCTCTGCCGCAGACCCGATTTGTCCTTCGTAAAGCGCTCGAAGCTAACTTAACGGTTATTCTGCTTGTGAATAAAACAGACCGACCTGATGCCAGAATCGATGAGGTAGTCGAAGAAACACATGATCTGCTTCTAGGTTTGGCAAGCGATATCCACGAGGATGTCCCGGATTTAGATATTGACTCGGTTTTGGATCTGCCGGTTATTTACGCGTCGGGCCGTGCCGGAAGAGCTAGTTTGAATAAGCCCGCCGATGGCACGCTTCCGGATAGCGATAACCTGGAACCGCTATTCGCAGCGATTTTAAAGCACATCCCAGCTCCTACCTATGATGATGAAGCACCATTGCAAGCGCATGTAACTAACTTGGATGCTTCACCATTTCTTGGCAGACTAGCACTTCTTCGAATCTTCAACGGAACCATCCGTAAAGGTCAGCAGGTTGCTTGGGTTCGACAGGATGGCACCACTCAAACGGTGAAGGTGACTGAACTTCTAAAAACCAAAGCTTTGGAACGAGTTCCAACCGAGGATGCCAGCGCTGGGGATATTGTTGCTGTTGCCGGTATTGAAGAAATAACTATCGGTGAAACTCTGGCCGACCCGAATGATGTTCGCGCGCTACCGCTAATCAAAGTTGATGATCCAGCGATCTCGATGACTATCGGTATCAATACCTCACCGATGGCTGGACGAGTCAAAGGCGCTAAGGTAACTGCAAGATTGGTGAAGGATCGCCTTGACCGTGAGCTAATCGGTAACGTGTCCATCAAAGTTTTGCCAACCGACCGTCCAGATGCCTGGGAGGTTCAAGGGCGTGGGGAATTGGCCCTAGCCATCTTGGTCGAGCAGATGCGACGCGAAGGTTACGAGCTAACTGTTGGTAAGCCTCAGGTAGTGACCAAGAAAATTGACGGCAAACTGCATGAGCCTGTGGAAGATTTGACTATCGATGTTCCAGAGGAATTCCTCGGTGCCATTACCCAGTTGATGGCCGCTCGCAAAGGTCGAATGAAGAACATGGTCAATCACTCGACCGGTTGGGTGCGGATGGAATTCATGGTTCCTTCTCGCGGCCTTATCGGCTTTAGAACGGAGTTTCTAACCACCACCAAGGGAACTGGAATCGCCAACGCCATCTCAGCCGGCTATGAGCCATGGGCAGGAGAAATTGTCACTAGAACTAACGGTTCACTTGTTGCTGATCGTTCAGGAGTGGCAACACCATTTGCGATGATTGCCTTGCAGGAGAGGGGAAGCTTCTTTGTTGAGCCGACCTCTGAAGTTTACGCCGGAATGGTAGTTGGTGAAAATTCCAGAAGTGAAGATATGGATGTGAATATCACCAAGGAGAAAAAACTTACCAACATGCGCGCTTCCTCATCGGAGGATTTCCAGTCGCTAACTCCACCTAGAAAGCTTTCATTAGAAGAGTGTTTGGAATTTGCCAGAGAAGATGAATGTGTTGAGGTGACACCTGAAGCCACGCGTATTCGTAAAGTTGAGCTTGATGCAAATATCAGGGCAAGATCTTTGGCTGCGAAAAAGCGCGCTAACGAAAACGTAAATTAGTTCGTTTTAGCTTTTGCTGGCTTGAGAAACAGCCAGCCGATGATAATCACGTAGCCGAACCAGAAGATGCTCTCCAGAACTGACGGTGCTGATCTAAAGCTGATTGTTCCACGTAGCAAGGTATCTATCCATGAATCGCGAGTGATGACCCCAGAAAGGTCATAACTGGTTTGGGTTAGGAAGGGGAACCAGCCAATTTCCTGAAGTTCGTGAATTCCGTAGGCCAAGATTCCGGCGGCAACAACAATTAGGAACGCTCCTGTTACTTGGAAGAATCTGCTCAAGTTTAATTTCAGTGCACCACGGTAAACCAGGTAACCGAGCACTGCGGCTAACCCCAAACCAAGGGAAGCACCTAAGACCGGGTTGGTGTCTGCGCCGGTTGCCCGACTTGCGCTCCAGAGGAATACCGCTGTTTCAACACCTTCACGAATAACAGCAAAGAAAGCCACTAAAACTAGCGTGATGTTCTTTTCTCCGGCCTGATCCATTTTCTCGTGCAGCTCTTTACGCATGTTTTTGGCCTGTCTGGCCATCCAGAAAATCATCCAGGTAACAAATACCACAGCCAGAATCGAAGCCAAACCAGCAAT
>JAURKU010000021.1 GCA_030831605.1 Rhodoluna sp. | reverse complement strand
TGTGAATGATAATTCTTGCGGGTATCAGGCTTTTGGGCTTGGGATATTCTGGTGTTGTTCCAATCGAAGTCTAACCAAGTTCAGGAAGCTCGAAATGCGTAAGGTTGCAGCCCTACTGGCACTACTTATTGCTTTCGGCGTATCCTTCGGCATCGGTTCAGCAATTGCAAACCCCGTGCACGCCGACTTGGTCTTATCAGAACCTGCCGACCAGGAAAAAGACGAAGAGCGCGATGAAACAGATCGAATGCACCGCGAGCTCGACGAGCGTTTTGGCGATGTTAGCCGTGTGATCATTCCGCCACGAGGGCTTATCCCCGCAAATGCGCAAGATCCGACCGTCTTTGTCTTTCTACCTGAAGAACCAGTTATCAAATTTTCAGAGTTGCCTGAGATTTTGCCCGAAATTCAAGGCACAGGGCAAATATCCAGTAATGAACCAGCATTTCTGGAGATTGGTTCAGGCCAATACGCTCCCACCGCTACTGATCAAAAAGCTAATAAGTATGCTCCGATTCAGCTAAAGGATTTAGTTTTTACCGGAGATGGACCAGCACAAGACTTTATGCGTTCAGCGGTAATTCTGCTAGTTGGCTTGGCTGTAGTGGCAGCAATACTTTTGGGCATCGCTTCAAAGAGCGCCATGGGGCTCAAAAAGAAGGCCAGAGCGCTCTAAATACTAGTTGGCTAGACTTGACTAGTGAATAAAGCAGACTTGGCCAAAAAGCCCGAAGCGGTCGCAGCCATGTTTGACTCGGTGGCTGAAAGTTATGACCGCACTAATGACCTGCTTTCCTTCGGCCAAGATCGCTTTTGGCGCAGAAGGGTTCTTAGTGAAATCAACCCGCAGCCAGGGCAGACAGTTCTTGATCTTGCTGCCGGTACCGGTTCATCGTCAATTGTTTTTCTAAAACCAGGCGTGCGGGTGATAGCCAGTGATTTTAGTAATGGAATGCTTGCGGTCGGCAAGCGGCGGCACCCCGAGCTTGAATTTGTTTTTGCCGATGCAACCAAATTGCCTTTCGAAGATGAATCAGTTGATGCGGTAACTATATCTTTCGGGCTAAGAAATGTTGAAAAACCAAAAATAGCTCTAAAGGAAATGCAACGAGTACTAAAACCAGGTGGCAAAGTGGTCATCTGTGAATTCAGTCGAGTTACCGTGCCGGTAATTAGAAACCTATACGGCTTTTATTTGAAGCGCGTATTGCCGAGTTTGAGTAGATTGCTTGCAAAGAATTCAGCTGCCTATGAATATTTAGCCGACTCTATATTGGCTTGGCCAGATCAAAAAGAGTTGGTTGGCTGGTTAAGCGAAGCTGGCTTTGTTGCGGCTAAATATAAAAACGCCAGCTTAGGTGTAGTGGCAATTCACAGCGCGAGAAAGGCCAGCAATTGAGTTCAATTTCGCTACCTCCGCAGCTTCGCAAAGTTGTCGACAAAGAGCTAATCAAAAACATTCAAGCCGGCCTTGAACAGGTCGAGGTCGAACTTATAAACGCGGTGTCACACACGGACCCGGTTGCTAATGTAACCAGCAGACATTTATTGGATGCTGGGGGGAAAAGGCTAAGGCCAGTTCTAGTGCTATTAGCCGCTGGCCTTGGCAAGGGGAATATTCCTGAAGTAATCAAATCTGCAGTAGTGGTTGAACTAACCCACTTAGCTACCCTCTATCACGATGATGTAATGGATCGCGCTCCGATGCGACGGGGAGTTGCTACTGCACACGAAATCTGGGGCAACAGCGTGGCTATTTTGACTGGCGACTTACTCTTTGCAAGGGCATCGCAAATTGTTAGTCGTTTGGGAACTAAGGCTCTGACTTTGCAAGCTGATACTTTTGAGCGGCTATGTCTAGGCCAACTGCACGAGACCTTGGGGCCGACCGAAACAGATGACCCGATTGAGCACTATCTTCAGGTGCTTGCCGATAAAACGGGCTCATTAATTTCAGCTAGCGCGGAACTGGGTTGTGTCTACGGTGACGCTCCGGATGAGTTCCGTGAGCCACTTAGAATCTATGGCGAGAAGGTCGGTGTTGCCTTCCAGCTGATTGATGACGTGATTGATATTGCCAGCGATGCATCCGGAAAAACACCGGGCACCGATCTTCGGGCAGGTGTGCCGACTATGCCGACGCTTATCCTGCGCCGCATGGCAGCCACCGATGCCACTGCTTCTGAACTTGTTGAGATAATTGATTCTGGTTTAGAAGACGATTTAGTACTGGCTGATTTGGTAGCGAGACTTCGAAAGCATGAAGCTATGGCAGAGGCTCTTGAAGTGGCCAAGAACTGGTCTAATCAGGCTATTGCAGCGCTGGAACCACTTCCTGATTCAACTGTGAAAAGCGCTCTAAAAGTTTTCGCTCAAGCAGTTGTTGAACGCGACGAGTAAGTAAGGTATTTAGTTTTGAACAAGATGCGTCTTGCCATAGTTGGTGCTGGCCCAGCAGGCATCTATGCGGCCGATTTGCTTATCAAAGCTGAACGCGATTTTGATATCAGCATTGACCTCTTCGATTTACTTCCAGCACCTTACGGTTTAGTCCGCTATGGCGTTGCACCTGATCACCCGAGAATTAAAGGAATCATTAGAGCGCTTTACGAAGTGCTTGATCGCGGGGACATTAGATTTTTCGGAAACGTCAAATATGGCAGCGATGTAACTCTAGAAGAACTAAAAAAGCACTATCACGCGGTTATCTTTGCCACCGGTGCAATCAAAGACGCTGAGCTTGATATTCCAGGCGTTGGCCTAGAAGGTTCATTCGGTGCAGCTGATTTTGTAAACTGGTATGACGCTCATCCAGATTTTCCAAGAACCTGGGATTTATCAGCTAAAGAGATAGCTGTTATTGGTAACGGTAACGTGGCACTCGATGTTGCCAGAATTCTAGCTAAACAACCTTTAGACCTCCTTGCTACCGACATTCCGGATAACGTCTATCAAGGCTTGTTGAAATCAAATGCAACTGACGTGCATGTTTTTGGTAGGCGTGGACCGGCTCAGGTGAAATTCACCCCCCTTGAACTTCGCGAGGCTTGTCACATCAATGGTGTTGACACGATTGTCTACGAAGAAGATTTTAAATACGATGCCGGTTCTCAATTAGCTATCGACTCAAATAACCAAACCAGAGTGATGGTGAATACCCTAGAGTCGCTTCGCGGAATTGAACCAACCGGAGCAAACAAGAGGCTGCACCTGCACTTTTTCAGTGCACCGGATGAGATTTTGGGTGAGGGTGGCAAGGTGAGCGCGATCAAGATTGAGCGCACCGAGCTAGATGGTAACGGCGGGGTAGTCGGCACGGGTGAATTTAGAGAGTATCCGGTGCAGGCGGTCTATCGAGCAGTTGGCTATTTCGGTTCAGAACTACCGGAGATTCCATTTGATGCCAAATACGGTGTCATCACTAATCAGGCTGGCCGAGTGTTAGATGAAGCCGGTAATGCAATCCCCGGTGTTTACGCCACCGGTTGGATCAAGCGTGGCCCGGTTGGGCTAATCGGCCACACTAAGGCTGATGCCATGGAGACCATCGCCTGCATCCTTGCCGATCAGAACAGTTGGTGGAAACCAACTGAACCTGAAGAGCAATCAGTTGATCAAATGCTTAGTGATCGTGGCGTGAAATTTATTGGCTGGCCAGAATGGCTAAAGATTGATGCAACTGAAAAGGCACTGGGCGAAGCCCAATCTCGTGAGAGAGTGAAATTGGTAGAGCGTCAAGATTTCCTTGATGCTGCTTTCCAGAAGAATTCGTGAAGATAGAGCAAGATCGAATCAAATCAGTGCAACGAGCGCTGATGGTGATTTTCTTCGCCCAAGGTGTTGCAGCTCTTTCTTGGATGCCTAGAATCCCTGAGTTTATTGAAAACCTTGGAGTTAGCAAAGAGGTTTGGGGAACCCTCATCGGTTTAGGTGGCATCGGTGCGATTATTCCGTTGATCTTTACCAATCGTCTTGTCCAACGCTTTGGCACTTCACCGATAATTCGAACCACATCGATAGCGATGATCGGCTTGTTTATGGCACTTCCCTATCCAACGCAGTGGTGGCTATTTCTAGTCCTGCATTTTTCACTATCTTTTGTGCTGAGCGTATTTAACATTGCTCTCAATTCACAGGCAGTGGTCTTTCAAACCAGCATCAAGAAAGTCTTACTAGCAAGCTTTCACGGCGCGTGGAGTATCGGGGCTGCCTCGTCAGCCGCAATTACCTCTCTTGTTGCAGTTTTCACACCGCTGAAAATTCAGATGCTGGTAATTCCACTATTTGTCTTAGTGCTATTTATTTGGGCAGGTAAGCAGTTGCTTACCGAAAAAGAAGATTCGCATTTCAAAGAAAAGCCGAAAGAAAAAGCCCCGTCTTGGCGTAAATCCCCTGCATATCTTTGGCTACTAAGCGTCGGTTTATTTGCGGGGATGTGGCCAGAACTTGTGGTGATGGATTGGTCGAGTGTTTATAGCCGAGAAGTGCTAGATCTAGATCCAGCTAGAGCGGCTTGGCCATACACGGTTTTCGTAGCAGCCATGATTATCGGAAGATTCAGCATCACCAGACTTACGGTTAAATACAGCATCAACCGGCTCTCGCAAATCGGTGGCTTGTTTGGCACATTGGCGATGGCTCTTGCGATATTCACCTCCAGTACTCTGGCGCAAACTAATCAAAGCTTGGCGCTATTTTCACTCTGCTTCTTTTTTGCTATTGCCGGTATCGGTATCGCCTCGATGGTGCCAAGTTTTTATAGCGCTGCTGGTCACATATCGAAAATGCCAACTCCGGCAGCACTATCGCGGATGGCGTTATTTAGCTCGGTTGTTGTGATTTTTGCCAGGATGCTGATGGGTTCTCTAACTGAGCGGTTTGGCCTACCGCTAGCCATGATTTTCCCAATAGTCATGTTCTTTGCGGCCGCACTAATTAGTGCTGCGGTTGCTAATAGAAATAAGCGGTTGGAACAGGAGCAAGCTATTGCCTATCCGCCAACTTCCCCGGTGGCAACGATAGATGTCGCTAATTAGCGATAGTTAACAAACTGGATATCAATATCCAGATCGCTTGATTTTAGAAGCGATATAACTTCTTGCAGGTCATCCCTACTCTTACTGGAAACTCTTAGTTCATCGCCCTGGATGTTGGCTTTCACAGATTTTGGTCCCTGCTCACGAATAAGCGCAGCAATCTTTTTAGCCTGTGGCTGTTCGATGCCTTCCTTCAGGCTTGCCTCAATTCGGTATTCCTTGCCCGAAGCAAAAGGCGCACCGGCATCCAAGCTTTTTAGCGAGATGTCGCGTTTTACCAGCTTCGATTGGAATACATCTAGCACTGCCTTTACACGTTCTTCGCTACTTGCTTTCAGTAAAAATTTCTCACCGGATAATTCAATTGAAGCGCCGACACCTTTGAAGTCGTAACGCTGTTCAATTTCTTTTTGTGCCTGGTGCAGAGCATTTGCTGCTTCTTGCTTGTCAACTTTGCTTACTATATCGAAAGAGGAATCTGCCATGAGTTAGATTCTATTCAACTTCTAACCTTGGTGGTGCTAGCTCTAACCACAAGTTCTATCGGCCAGTCAATTACGGTATCCATGTCCTGATCGGGATTTTCTAAAACCTGGAGCATGGTCTTCACAAGAAGTTCCGCTTGCCCAGTCACATTCTGATCAATTGTGGTTATGCCAAAAAATTCTGCCAACTCGTGATTATCAACACCGACGATGGAGACATCTTCAGGAACTTTTAGACCCATGTCTTTAGCCGCTAACATCGCACCTACTGCTAATTCATCGGAAGAGGCAAATATTGCAGTCGGTGCGTTGTGAGGGTCGCCGAGTAGTTGTTTAGCTGCCGAATAGCCTTCGCTGATTGCATACTTACTAACCTGCTTATACCAGCCCGGTCTTGGTGCAATACCAGCTAACTTGAGCGCGGTCTCGTAGCCGTCTCGGCGCTCATCGAATACTCTGAAGAATTTCTCATCATTACCGGATAAACCGATCATGGCAATCTTGGTGTGTCCCATGGTGAGCAGGTGATCGGTGGCTAACCTTCCGGCTGAGGTGTCACTGATCTTGATGCACTTAGCGCCATTGATTAGTCCACCCAAAGCCACTATCGGTTTGTTTACTGCGGTTAGTGCAGCTAACTCGCTGTCTGACATTCTGACCGCTATACACATCACCGCATCTACCCGCTTGCGGGCAAGCGAGTTGGTGAAGATTGATTTGCGGTGCACATCATCGGTAGAGAGGTTATACAAGGTGACATCGTAGCCAGCCTTAACCAGCTCTCGGTCAATGGTTTCTAGGGCCGTTGAGAAGAACCAGCGGTCGATATAGGGCACCACCACTCCGATGTTTCTGGTTCTACCGGTGACCAGGGTATAGGCCGAGGCCGAAGGGACATAGCCCAAACGGGCGGCCACCTTTTTGACTAATTCCTTGGTGTCTTCCGATACGTAGTCTTTACCGCTGAGCGCTCTGGAAACGGTAGCGGTGGATACCCCAGCTTCGCGCGCCACATCGATAATTCCGGCCATGAAAACCCCATTTACAGTTACTCGTGTTTTTTATGTATTACATAAAGATAATGGTGCTTTTTCAGGTCTTTACAGGTAACTTCTAATAACGATTAGCAAACAGTGTTCAGGTTCAGGTATTCTTTTTAGGCATCCGTTCGGCTGAATACAGGCGAACGGAAGCACTGGCTAGTTACCCAAGCGGCCAAAGGGATCTGACTGTAAATCAGCCGGCTCAGCCTTCGGGGGTTCGAATCCCTCACTAGCCACGAAAACCCCAGCCCTCCACGGCTGGGGTTTTCACTTTGTTTTAGGCTTGGCTCTATGTTCAAAATTGTTGACGGGCTAAGAACCATAGAATTCGGCAACCAGGGCGAGTCGAGATCGGCCCTGCTGGAGTTCATATTTAACGGAAATAAGCGTGCTACCGCAGGCCTTCTATCTGATTATGAAGAAGAAGGCGAACCTGTCGAACACGTCGGTGAAGTGCTAGTCGTGCTCGGCAATGAATTCGAAGAAGTTGGCCGAATCAGGATCACCAAGGTAGAGGTGACAACCTTTATAGAAGTTCCCGATGAGTTTGCACTAGCAGAAGCCGAAGGCGATTTGAACGCAGCTGACTTTCGGGCAAGCCACTCCGAATTCTGGACCAAATCAGGCGTAACAGTTACTGACGATACAAAAGTGGTCCTACTTTACTTCGAGCTGTTGTAAAGCGATGAGTGCATGCTTTGATTCCGCTTTGTTACGCCTTGATTGGTTAAAGTTTGCACAAAGAGCAGAATTGAATTATGCATCTTATTGATGGTGGGCTATCCACCGAGCTGGAAAGGCTTGGAGCCAGAATCACCGGTGAATTATGGACCGGCAGAACCATGCTGACCAATCCGGAATTAGTTTTGAAAGCCCATCAAAACTTTGTCCAAGCCGGTGCGGAAATAATTATCAGCGCTAGTTATCAACTCAGCCGACAGGGCTTTGAGGAGATTGGCCTAGCCAAGTTGGATGCGGAAAACGCGCTAGTAAAAAGTGTGAGCATCGCTAGGGAAGCCACTGATAACACCTCTTGCAAGGTGGCTGCTAGCGTTGGTCCTTACGGGGCGGTGTTGCACGACGGGTCTGAGTATCGTGGCGATTACAAAGTTTCGCAAAGCCAGCTAGAGGATTTTCACTTCGAAAGACTCGAGGTTTTGCTTGGTGCTAAACCAGATTTCCTGGCTGTTGAAACCATTCCGAACGTGATTGAAGCTAGAGCGCTGAGCCAGGTGCTAAGCAAAGTAGAGATCCCGTTCTGGATCTCCTTCACTTCGGCCACCGAAGAGAAACTCTGGTCCGGCGAGCACATCGAAGAAGCCGCCGAATCGGTTGCTGATTTAACTAACTTGATTGCGGTCGGTGTCAACTGCGTTGATCCCGAGATAGTTCTCGAGGCGACAAACACAATAAACGTGGTTACCAAGAAACCTGCGATTGCCTATCCAAATTGCGGTGGAGTCTGGGACTTAGCAAAAGATGCCTGGGTCGGGGGTTCAAGAAAACAGCTAGTTGATTGGTTACCAGTTTGGGAATCAAGTGCAATCGAGTATCTCGGTGGTTGCTGTGGTACCGATGCCAGCGATATTGAAGCGCTTCATAACGCGCTAACTAACTAGTTATCCCTAAACCACTGATCTGGCGGGCCAAGCAATAGCAGGAATGCAAATATTGCGGTGAGCGAGACTATGAGCACCAGTATTAGAAATACCGGCCTTGAGATAAACCAACGAAAAAGCTGATCAATCCAGAATTTATCCCTTGGGTCATCACTTGAGTTTTTACGCCAATCGCCTAGAAGTTTGCTCCCGCTGTTTAGTTTTTGCTCGAGTGGAATAGTTGCGAAAGGCACAATCGCAAGTGCCATAGCTAGGGCAGTGAGTCCAAAGCCCCAGCGTTGATTGATGCCAACCAGCAAAGCGGCTACGGCATAGCCTAAGAAAATGGCTCCATGTGTTCCACCGGCTAATGTAACCAGAATCGGATCAACGGCTACGGCACGAAGCAGCAGAGCTGAAATTAAAAGAGTCCAGGTTACCGCCTCACACTTTGCAAAGAGGTTGAAAAGTTTCTTAGGTGTCAACTAGTTTCCTTTCATGGATTAGTTTCGGCGTAGTAAAGGGTAAGTTCTAATTGTGAGCCAAAATTCCGTAGCAGGACAAAAGAACATCGCAAAAGGCCTCGGCCTTGGCTTACTTGCCTATTTTATCTGGGGCTCATTCCCACTTGTTATTACAGCGCTGGCTGATTTTGCTAATCCTTGGGAAATTGTTGTTTGGCGAATTGCCTTTGGTTTTCTAACTGCAATTATTTTGATTTCCTTTACTAGAACTTGGAAGTCTTTATTTGAAGTTTTTCGCAATAAAAAGATGCTCGGCTGGATTGCGGTTTCATCTGTTTTTATCATGATCAACTGGCAGGTCTATGTAATTGGTGTTTCAGCTGGAAGGGTGGTTGAAACTTCGCTCGGCTACTTTATAAATCCAATTCTCACTGTCCTGATAGCAGTTGTAATTCTTCGAGAGAAACTCAATCGGGTGCAGTGGTCAGCCATTGCAATTAGCTGCGTGGCTGTTGGGATTCTTACCTTTGACTACGGGCACCTACCTTGGATTGCGCTAACGCTGGCTAGCTCATTTGCTATTTATGGTCTTGCTAAGAATAAGCTTGGCGGCCGAGTTAGTGCGTTGAATTCTTATGCCATTGAGTCAGGGGCTTTGATTCCAGTAGCGATTATTCAAGCCAGTATTGTGGCCAGCATCGCACCGGGATTACAAATCACCGAGCACGGTTGGCAAGGTTTTGTTGGTTTGGCAATCTTTGGTGTCCTAACCGCCATTCCGTTGATCCTCTTTGGCTCAGCAGCAGAGAACATCCCATTAAGTTGGATCGGCTTTTTGCAATACATGGCACCGACCATTCAGTTTCTCCTAGCCATCACTGTTTTAGGAGAACAGATGCCACCTGCACGTTGGGCAGGTTTCATGCTGGTCTGGTTAGCTCTAATTATTTTGACCACCGATGCCTTGGCTAGATCTAGGGCCAATCGGGGACTACCGGTTGAGCCGCCGGCTGCTTAAAACCGCCAGATAAAGGGGTATTGGGCAAGTAACGCTATGTTACGCCGATAGCGCCGAATGTTACGTTCTGCCTTGTTAGCCCATACATACTTGACTAGGCTAAAAGGCAAGTGTCTTGGATCCTCCTGGACGCGGGTCTGCCATTATTTGGCCGACACAATTTGAAATGGAGAAACAATGAATTCAATGCTAAAGAGGGGTATTGCGGCGGTTGCCGTTGCTACTCTAGGTGCTGCGGTTCTAACTTCATGTGCTACATCTTTCAACGCAAAAGACTGTAAAGATGCTGCACTGAGCGTAGGATCACTGCTTCCGACCACAGGTAACCTAGCCTTCCTAGGTGCTCCAGAAATTGCTGGTGTTGATCTTGCTGTTAAAGAAATCAACGAAGCTGGCGGTATCGCTGGTAAGTGTGTATCTGTTTCCCACAAGGACTCCGGTGACACCACTACCGACATCGCAACTCAGTCAGCAACTGCTCTGATTAACGAGGGCGTCGACGTAATCGTTGGTGCTGCATCTTCTGGTGTTTCACTAAGCGTTATCGACCAGATCACTGGCGCTGGCGTTCTACAGATTTCACCAGCTAACACTGCTCCAGACCTAAGCACTTACGCTGACAACGGTCTTTACTTCCGTACCGCTCCTTCAGACGTTCTACAGGGCCGCGTACTAGGTAACCTAATTGTTGGAGACGGTGCAAGCAAGGTTGCATTCCTAACTCTTCAGGACCCATACGGTACTGGTCTATACGAGAACGCAAAGATTGCTATTGAAGCAGCTGGCGCAACCGTTGTAGCTAACGAAGAGTTTGCTCCTGCTACCAAGAACTTCTCATCACAGATTGACAAAGTTCTTGCAGCTGGTCCAGATGCAATCGCAGTTATCTCGTTCGACGAGGTTAAGGCAATCCTTCCTGAGCTTGTAAAGGTTAAGGGCTGGGATCCAACCAAGCTTTACCTAGTTGACGGTAACACCACTAACTTCGACCAGGACTTCACTGACTTCAACATTGCTGGAACTCAGGGAACCATTCCTGGTGTTATCGCAAGCGATGACTTCAAGACCCGTCTTGCTGCTGTTAACGCAGACCTAGACGTATTCGCTTACGCAGCTGAGTCTTACGACGCAGTTATGCTAACCGCTCTTGCTGCAGCAACTGCAGCTAAGGCTGGCGAAGAAGTTACTGGCGACAACATTGCTAAGTACATGGCTCAGGTATCATCTGGCGGAACCAAGGTTGACTTCACCGAAGCTGGTGCTTTCAAGAAGGCAATCGACCTAATCAACGCTGGAGAAGACGTTGACTTCGAGGGTGTTTCAGGACCTATCTCGTTTGACGAGAACGGTGACCCAACCGAAGCCTACGTTGGTATCTACCTATTCGACGAAATGAACAAGAACGAAGGCGTCGACGTAGAGTACGGCAAGTTGAACTAAGTTCAATAAACAAAAAGAAAGCCCCCGAGCCGAAAAGCTCGGGGGTTCTCTTTTACCTTCTAAAGATCCGCTAGGTTACCTAGGTAAAGTTCGATCATCTTGGGATCATTCAACAGCTGCCTGCCGGTACCGGTATAGGCATCCTTACCCTGATCTAGTACGTAGGCACGGTCGCAGATTTGCAGGCAACGCCTAGCATTCTGCTCCACCATCAGCACCGTTACTCCGGCCTCGTTTACTTCCTTGACCCTGATAAACGCTTCGTCCTGTCTCACCGGTGACAGACCCGCGGATGGTTCATCCAGTAGCAACACCGATGGGTCAAGCATTAGGGCTCTGCCCATTGCTACCATCTGGCGTTCACCACCGGAAAGTGATCCAGCGCGCTGGTTACGACGTTTGACTAGATCTGGAAATAGCGAACCGACAAATTCAAATCTCTCTTTGAATCGCTTCGGGCTTTGGAAAACACCCATTTCAAGATTTTCTTCAATCGTCAAGCTTGGAAAAACGTTATTAGTCTGTGGAACAAACGCAACACCTTTAGAAACTAGTTTGTTTGCCTTGAGGCCAGTAATCTCTTCGCCTTTTAGAAATACCTGGCCAGAGCGAATATTCACTTGGCCAAAAATAGCTTTCAAAAGCGTGGACTTACCAGCACCATTAGGTCCGATGATTCCAATCAGCTCACCCTGTTTTGCAATAAGTGAACAGTCATTAAGAATGTTTACGCCAGGCAAATAACCAGCTACGAGGTTTTTTGCTTCAACAACTACATCGTTCATTTGCCGGCCTTCTTTTTTGCACCAAGATCAGAATCATGGTGCGCACCCAGATAAGCGTCGATAACCGCAGGGTTTTTCATAACTTCCTTTGGTGGGCCCTCGGCAACAATCTTTCCTTCAGCCATAACAATTACCCAATCGCTGATGTGGCGCACCATGTGCATATCGTGTTCTACGAACAAAACAGTCATGCCCTCTTTCTTGAGATCTTTTATGTGATCTAGAAGGGATTGGGTGAGCGCTGGGTTAACTCCAGCCATCGGTTCATCGAGCATGATCATGGTCGGCTTAGTCATCAAAGCTCTTGCCATCTCGAGAAGTTTTCGCTGACCACCTGAAAGGCTTGCTGCAAAATCATCTTTCTTTGCATCAAGTTTGAATCTGGTAAGTAGCTCATTAGCGGTTTCGGTTACTAGCTGCTCCTGCTTTCTCCAAACCGAGCGGAACATCGCAGCCAGCGGGTTTTCACCTTTTTGGTTTTGCGAACCAAGCCGCATGTTTTCCATCACGGTTAGTAGTGACAGGGCTTTGGTTAGTTGGAAGGTTCTTACCATGCCAAGGCGTGCGACCTTGTATGAAGGGACGCCTGCTAATTGCTTGCCGTTGAAAACCCAGGTACCACTGTTTGGCTTATCAAAACCGGTCAGTAGGTTGAAAAAGGTTGTCTTGCCAGCACCGTTTGGGCCGATTAGCGCCGTGATCTGGCCTCGAGGAATCTCAACGTGCTTCACGTCAACAGCGGTTAGACCGCCGAATTGGCGCAGCACGTTATCGGCAACCAGGATTGGGTCAACCTTGGCGCAGCCAGGTTCTGCCTTACCCTTAGCAATCTCATTAGCCATTGAAGTAGAGCTCCTTCTTATTACCGAAGATTCCCTGTGGCCGGAAAATAACTAAGAGCATCAAGCCGATACCTACCAGCATGAAGCGAATACCACCGATCTGGTTTTGGGTAATAAAGGTAATCACACCGCTATCAACACCAGCACTTAGTAAACCGTCGGTTAGTGAGAGCAGCACCCAGAAGATCATTGATCCAATGATTGGACCTAAGACTGTTGCGGCACCACCGAGAAGCAATATTGTCCAAATAAAGAAGGTTAAACCAGTTCCAAAGTTTCCTGGCTGGACCGCTCTTGGCAAGACGAAAACTATTCCAGCAAGAGTTCCTAGCATTCCACCGATGATTAGTGACTGCATCTTGTAGGAGTAAACATTCTTACCCAAAGACCTAACTGCATCCTCATCTTCACGAATACCTTTGATGACTCTTCCCCAGGGACTGCGAATCATCTTGGAAACAAATAGGGCAGCGATAATCACCAGCGACCAGGCGACTACTCGAACCCAGAGGCCTTTTTCGTCCATGGTCCAAGCCCAGAAGCCATACTCACCAGCTGGGAAGGGATTGATTGAATAGAAATCACGAGCAAAACCGCTAAGACCTTGAGGCCCACCGGTCACATCATTCAATCCAGTGGTGGAAACAATAAAGCGCAAAATCTCGGCTGCCGCGATGGTAACTATCGCTAGATAGTCAGATCGCAATCGCAGTGTCGGTATACCAAGCACAAAGGAGAGCACTATCGATGCGGCAAAAGAAATTAAGATTGCTGGCACTAAACCGAGCCCGGCCAGAGTCGACATGGCGAATGCATAAGCGCCGACCAGCATGTATGCCGCTTGGCCAAAATTCAACAAACCGGTAAAACCAAAGTGCATAGCTAATCCAATAGCAGCTAGTGCGTAAGCCGCAGTCATCGGAGTGAGCAGTTCACCAAGTGCGTTAGCCAGAATTTGTTCCATGATTAGCCAATCCTCTGCTTACGACCTAGAACACCTTGAGGTCTAAATAACAGCACCAAAATCAAAACGATTAGCGCTCCAGCAAACTTTAGATCTGGCGGTATTACCAAGGTGCTTAGTTCAACGAACATTCCAACTATTAGTGCGCCAACTGCTGCTCCAAAAGCGGTACCGAGCCCACCCAGTGTTACTGCGGCAAAGAGCAGCAACAGAATTGAGAATCCGGTATCCCAGGCGGCTTGGAAGTATAAGCCGATGAAGACTCCGGATAATCCAGTAAGCGCAGCGGCGACTACCCAAACAATGCGGACGATTCTTTCAACATCGATACCGGTAGAAGCTGCCAGTGCTGCGTTATCTGAAACAGCTCTGGTTGCCTTGCCGATTCTGGTTCTTGTGAGGAACCAAGCAAAGCCGAGCAGGGCGATGATTGAAATACCTGCACAGATTACGTTGATCGCTGGCATCAAGACCCCAAATATGTTCCAGGTGGTTCCCTGAGATAGAACTTTGGTATCTCCGCCGTAAACAAGTTGAAGGAAATAACGAATCACAATCGATAGACCGATAGAAACAATCATCATTTGAGTTATACCGATGCGCTTTTTTCGAAGTGGTCGCCACAGCACGGCGTCTTGGGTATAACCGAATGCGGTGACTATTGCAGTTGCCAATAGTGCAGAAAGAATAATATCGAGTCCCATTACCCGGTTGAAAGTAAACATGGTTAGCGCACCGATAGTAACCATTTCACCGTGAGCAAAGTTACTCAAGCCGGTGGTTCCATATATAAGTGAAAGACCGATGGCTGCCATGGCTAGCAGAATGCCAAAGTTCAGACCAGCGAATATTCTGCTCAACACCACATTGGTTGTCGGTGGTGGTGTCACATTCGGATCATCGATTTCGACCAGTGGGAAAATTGCCACGACTGTGTTGACCTTGTCGATTTCAACAGTTCTGACATTTTCAAAGCCAGGCTTTAGTTTTGCGCCTTCAGGTAAAGTTGCCAGATCCAAGGTGACCGTATAGCTGCCTTTATTGGGGACGTTGATTTCCCACTTACCTCTGGCGTTGGTGGTGGCACTTCCCTCGAAGCCCTCACCGACAACATTTATAACCGCACCTTCAACCGGGTTGGCAGCTCCTTGGCGAATAGTTCCCTGAATGGCATACTGCGAGGTTATGTCTTGTGTGGGATTTGGGGCTATGGCCAGTGCGGTTGATCCGCCAAGAGTGGTCACAAGGACAAGGCTGAGCGCTCCAACCCACTTAGTGAATCGGCCGAGTAGATTACTTCTTCTTGGCTTCAAACCTAAATCCAGCTTTCTGCAGCTCTTCACCGTAATTTTGGTGATAAAACCGAGATTACTAGAAGTAGTTTGTCCTAGATAACCAATTCGGAGATTGAAACACACTTCTATATAGGGTTGCACTGCCGGTAATAAAGCCACTAATTACATTTAAGTAACAAACTGTTACCTTCAAGGACAATACTTGGAGATGTATTTCGGCATAACTAAACTTCTTTACAGGGGGGGAGTTTTTATTATGTCTAACACTTCTAAATCCATGTCAAACTGTTTTGGAATTGGCTGTGCGGTAATTCTAGGTTTGATGGTGCTAATCGGCCTTTCGGCCGTCGGCGCATCATGGCTTGCTTCGCTACTTCTGATTGGAGCTATCGTTCTCCTGGCTGTCAGATCGAACCGAAGAAATACCAATCAGACAGTAACCGCTGGGCCGCCATCTGTGGCAACCCCAGCGGTTAGTGCGCCATCACTTGGCAGGTATAACTCTGAAACGGGCAAGTATGAAATCTCAAACGAAACCCAGGTAGCAGAGCTTCCTGCTTTGCCCGAAGCTAGAGAGTTTGCAACTTCAATTTGTATTCACTCATTCTCGGCAGAAGATCTAAAAGGTAAACAAAAAGTTGTTTGTCCTTGCGGATACGAATTTGAGGTTTCTTTGCTTCGTGACTACGCAAAGCTTCGCAAACAGGTTGTGGAAACACAGAACAAGTTGGATGAAACGTGGCGCGCTCTGCAATCAATCAAAAATGCTCCTAGAGTTTCAGTTCCACAGGCAAAACCGGCTCAGCCGAGAGCTGCCGCCAGCGCGCCGGCTGCAAGAGCAGCCATCCAGCCGGCACCAAGCATAACTGCGCCAGCTGCCAAGGTAGTGAAGCCGGTAAAAGAAGTTGTAAAACGAAACCGCGTTTCACTTGCACCACAGCAGTGGTTGATCATCGGCGCAAGCGTACTAATCGCTGTTGCAGCTTCGATATTTGTTCAGGTTCAGGTTCGAAACAATTCAGCACCTTGGTTCTATCTGACCGTGACGATTCCACTTGCTTTCGCAACTGGCTTTATGGCCTTCTGGGGAAGAAAGTTCTCGGTGATGCTGGCTAACTTCATGGCAGCATTCTCAACTGCAATGCAGTTAGCTTCCTTCTTGGTGCTAGGAACGATTGCTCTAAATGGAACTCCACTAGCTTTTGTCTGGGATCAGGCACCGGCTTGGTGGTGGGCCACAGACTTCCTATTGGTTTCGATAATTGCCCTAGTGCTAGCTAGATTCAAAGCTAACTTCGGTTGGAAAGTTATCTCACTGGTTGGTTTTGTCACAGCAACTATGTTCTTTGCTTTCGGGCCGATCCGTGAAGCGGCAGACATTGCATCAGGATCCTTCGGATTATTCGCAACCGTAAACGTTGCTGCTGCGGTAGTGCTTGCTCTACTGAGTAAGACGGTTAGAAAATACCAATTTGAAATTACTAAAGATAATCCAGATGCTGCCTATGAAAAAGATCTAGCAAAGCGAGAGAGTGCTGCCCTTGAGCGCTTTACGCTGGTAGCCACCGGATCACTAGCAGTTATGGGTATCGGTTACACTCTCTATAGCTTCTTCCTAGGCGGGTTTGCAATTGAACCGGTTACCTTCAGCCTGTTTGCTGCCGTCTGGCTTGTCGCTGGCGGGTTCCAAGCACGGTGGGTTGATGGCCTAACTTCGGATAAGAAACTGCAGGAGCGCATCAACAACTTCGAACACATAGTTGGATTTACCTCGACAGCATTGGCCCTAAATGCCTGGGTCCACAGCATTGGCAATCTTTGGCTCGGCGTGCTGGGCACCGCAGCGCTTGCCTTTGTAGCGGTCATCTTGGGAGCGAAGCTCAAGCGTGTGGCAGCCCACCCTATAGCTGTGCTCACGGCTCAATACTCTTTGATTGCATCATGGCTGGTTTGGTATATCCCAGACAACACATTTGCTGGTGATTTACTGCTAGCGCTTGGAGCGCTACTTGTCCTGTTTGGCTTCTCACTGCTATTGCAGCAGTGGTTTAGTTATAAAGCCTTTAATAACATCACCGCCACGATTTCCCATGCCCTAGGACTTGCCATTCTTGCTTTTGGCATTCGAACCAACGGACAGTTTGAGTTATCGAGCTTGAATTATTCCTTGATTGCGCTGGGCCTTATTTTGGCTTTGGTTCTCTATTCGCCAGTTACTGCACTTATTGCAAAGCGTCACGAGGTCACTCAAAATAGGCAAATACATTTGGGTATTGCCGGGCTAACCGGAATCTTTACCCTGTTGATCACTGTTCCAACTGCTGCAGTTAGCCCCAGTGAATATGTCAATTTAATTGCGATGCTCGGAGTTTCGGCTTTTCTGGTTGGACTGCTCGGGCAATTGCTAAATAGCAAAATCGATGGATTAGAAAATTGGTTCAGAACCTATAGTTTTATTTTCCAGGGCGTTTTGGCAACTGTCTTATTAGCGAGCACTAAATCACTTTCGGATTTGCTATTTGTAGCAACGACTGTGTTGTCGCTAGCGTTGGCAAACTACATACTCGCCTGGCTTGCTAAAGACGCACTCAGAAGCTACGTTGCATACGGCCTAGCTGTCTTAGGAACACTGCTTGTGTTAGATCCACTTCGACAGGGATTAGCACCATGGGCAAACCTTCTGGTTGCTATCGTATTGGTTGGTTTAGTAAACCTACTTCAAGGGTTTGTTGCCAAACGCACTGAAGCTAAGAGCCTTGGATATTTTAACTTCGCTTCGATTTTTGTTGTGACAATAATTTCAATTGCGTTTAACTACGATGCCTGGAACGAAGGTAACCAAGCACCAATCGGTCTAATTGAGCTAGTTGCTTTCGCTCTGATCAGTGCTGGCCTGGCTGAACGCAAATTCAGCGACATAATGCGACAGGCGCTTAGAGTAAACGGTTTAGTTAATCTAGTAGTTGCCTTTGTAACATTTGCCTCAATTGGTGATGCCAATACAGTCAATTTGCAACGAATGCTGGTGGCCGCAGCCTTTAGCGTCATAACCTTGCGTCAGTTGGCCAAGGTAAGCGTTGCCGAAAGCGCAGCAGTAACTAAAGGTTGGTTCCTACTCAGCTACGCCGGGCCGGTCACAGTTGCACTGCTACTAAATCAGTATCTGATTGAGAACTTTGGTGAAACCGGTTTTGCTGCCGAGCTCTATGGCCTGCCAATCGGTATTGTCTTAGCTATTCCAACCCTGTTTAACCGCGGGCTTACAAAACCCACTAAAGCCATC
>JAURKU010000020.1 GCA_030831605.1 Rhodoluna sp. | reverse complement strand
TGGAATGGCAATTTCACCGAGTCCGGCATTTGGACCGGAACCCATCCAGCGCAGGTCGTTACAAATTTTAGTAAGGCTTACGCTGAGCACCTTTAGCGCTCCGGATGCTTCCACTAGGGCATCTCTGGCACCCTGTGCTTCAAAATGATTTCTGGCCTCGGTTATTGGTAATTGAGTTTCCTTGGCTAATAGTTTTATTACTTCTTGTGGGAAACCTTTTGGGGTATTGATACCCGTGCCAACCGCAGTGCCGCCGAGAGGAACCTCAGCAACTCTAACTAAGCTGGCCTGCACTCTTTCTGCGGCATATCTAATCTGGGCAGCATAGCCGCCAAATTCTTGGCCCAGGGTGACCGGCGTGGCATCCATTAGATGGGTTCGGCCCGCCTTTACCACCTTGTCCCAGGCAACCGCTTTTGACTCAAGAGCTTTGGCTAAGTGGTCTAAGGCAGGTAGGAGGTCATTTATCAATGCGCTGGTGACCGCTAAGTGCACCGAGGTAGGGAATACGTCATTCGAGGATTGCGAGGCATTGACGTGATCATTCGGGTGAACTTTGCTTCCGAGGATGGTTGAAGCAAGGCTGGCTAGAACCTCGTTCATGTTCATATTCGAAGAAGTGCCAGAACCAGTCTGGAAAATATCTACCGGAAACTCTCTATCGTGTTTTCCAGAAATTACCTCATCGGCAGCATTAGATATGGCAGCTGCGATGTTGTCATCGATAACTCCAAGTTTGGCATTAGCTAGGGCAGCAGCTTTCTTGATCTGGGCTAATGCGGCAATGTGTGCTCGCTCTAGAGTGGTTCCTGAAATCGGGAAATTCTCCACCGCTCTGGCGGTTTGTGCTGCATACAGGGCATCAGCTGGCACTTTGACTTCGCCCATGGTGTCGTGTTCGATACGGTATTCCATCAGCTACTTCCTTTTCAGCTAGTCGATTTGTCCGACTACGTGCACAGGGCTTACCATGCCCTGATCTAGAGCATATTTTGCGCCTACAACAGCCAATTTACCTGATTCAATGCGCTTGCGAATCAAATCTGAGCGGCCAACTAGCTCATTTATGGTGTCCTGGACGTGCAACACGGTGATTTCATCTATGTCGTTTATTCCATGCGCCTGAGCCTGTTCGACCGTTTCGGTGATTCTAGAAACAAGGTTATGAATAAAGCTTCCCTCGGCCTTTAGATTTCCCTGAGTTGAGTCAATGGTGGCCCTGATCGCACCGCATTTATCGTGCCCGAGCACCAGGATTAGCGGCACCTGCAAAACCTCGACCGCATATTCAAGCGACCCGATTATTGTTTCGGCTATCACCTGGCCGGCATTTCGAACCACAAATAGATCTCCTAGGCCCACGTCAAAAATGATTTCTGCCGAAAGCCTAGAATCCGCACAACCAAACAGCGCCGCAAAAGGTTTTTGATCGCCAACCACGCTGGCTCGGTGGTCGGCATCTTGCCGAGGGTGAGCTGGATCACCGGTAACAAATCTAGAGTTACCTTGAAGCATAGCCTGCCAGGCCTGGGCTGGATTTTCCGGTCTATTCAATTGAGCTAGCCTTCCTGATTCCATCAACTATTTCATTTGCAAATGATTCATACTCGGACTTATCCGCAATTCCATACAGCAGGATGTAATCGTTCTTGCTGTAATTGAGCACCATGATATAGTCCATGGTTTTTTGCGGATCGTTTTTGGTAACTGACTGATAGATATCCCACTTATAAGAGGCATATTCGTAGCTTCCGGTAATTGTGGTGCCGGCTAGTGAAAAGGCTAACCAGGTAGGGTTACCTTCAAAGGCTTGGGTATAGCCGATGTATTTAACATCAGATCCAACAAATCCGGCCTTGAAATTGATTACCGCATCAGAGCTCTGAGTATTTAGTTGAGCGAGATTACTCCACCAGCCATCTAGTGGCTTGATTTTGATTATCGGCAGATCGCTAGAGGCTCTGGCTTGATCGACAGTTGCGCTGTAGTTGACTTCTTCGATGCGATTTGATTCATCGCGAGGAACCCCGATAACTACTAGAGCGACCATGGCCACACAGGCAGCCAATGCCAATGAAAGATTAACTACGGTTTGTTTAGCCCGATACTTAGCGCCTGAATCGCTCAAGAGTTAGTCTTTCTTATCTTTTAGAACCTCATCTAGTTTAGCCCGAGCGCCGCTTAGCCACTGTTCACACTTTTGTGCCAGAAGTTCACCGCGTTGCCATAGTGCCATGGATTGGTCCAAGGTCACTGAGCCCTGTTCTAGTTGGCTGAGCACCTTGGTGAGCTCATCTCTGGCCTGCTCGTAGGTCATCTTCTCGATATCGCTGTTGTTCTCTGTCATCTCTTCTCCAGTTTATTTCGCGGTTGCTTTGATTTCACCCTTGGCCAGGGTAACGGTAAGTTCGGTTCCGGCAGGTGCAGTGCTTGGATCGGTAACTACTTCTCCAGCACCAGTCCTAACTACGGAATAACCCCTATCTAGTGTGCTCTGCGGTGATAGGGATCGAAGCAATCCAGACTGACCCTTTAGCTCGCTAGATTGCCGCTCCAATCGATAGTCCATGCGGTCTCGTAGATCAGATATTGCTCTAGTTAGATCATCGGTTTTCTGATCTAGGTAGGCATGTGGGTCACGAAGCAGTGGGTGAGAACGAATTTGCTGGAGCAGTGTAGTTTGTGAACTAACGTATTGGGCAATTCGATTTGTCATTCGAGAGATAGCCTCTCTAATCTTGTGCCTTTCCTCAACTACGTCTGGGACAACTCGCTTTGCCGCATCGGTTGGAGTTGAGGCACGTAAATCTGATACCTCATCAATGATTGGTCTATCGTTTTCATGTCCAATTGCCGAGATAATCGGTTTAGTGCAGGAAGCGACAGCTCTAACCAGCGCTTCGTTGCTGAAGCCAACTAGATCGAGGAAGCTACCACCACCTCGGGTAATGATGATGACATCAACATCGGGATCTGCCTCAAACTTTTTTAGCGCGGCAATTACCGTCGGTGGGCAATCAGCTCCTTGAACATTTACGTGCAAAGTCTTGATTACAGCCTCTGGCCAACGAAGCAAAACATTTTGCCTAACATCTTTTTCAGCGTCAGAATTTTCTGCGGTGATTAATCCGATTGCATTTGGCAAAAAAGGTAGTTTCTGCTTTTTCAGTGGATCGGCAAGACCTTCTGCAATAATTTTTGCTCGTAGCGCTTCAATCTCGGCCATGAGAACTCCAAGGCCAATTTTTCTAATTGAATCTACTTTAAGCGAAAGCTTTCCACTAGGTGCATAGAAATCCATTCGGCCATTTACCAATACCCGGTCGCCGTCTTTGAACTGCTCGGTGGTAGCTTTCAGAACGCTACTCCAAATAACCAAACCGATTGTTGCCCCGGTATTCACATCGCGAAGTTCCGGATATGCGTGTCCACCTGATTTTGGCTGGAACTTGATGATTTCGCCTTCTACCCATGCTGTGCCCCAACGTGAGATGGCATCGGAAATTCGTTGGCTAAATTGGGCAACGCTAAAAGGGTGATCTGGGTCTTTACCTACCTCAACCGGTGTGTTCACCGACCCCTCCTTCGTTAGACTTATCTAGTGACCTCTTCCCAGAATACTTCCGAGATACGACACAAAAGGGTGCTTTTAGCCGCCCCGAGAGGCTACTGTGCCGGTGTCGATCGGGCCGTGATTGCCGTTGAAAAAGCCCTTGATCTGCATGGCAAGCCGGTTTATGTTCGCAAGGAAATAGTTCACAACAAGCATGTGGTTTCTGCCCTTCAGCAGCGTGGGGCGATCTTCGTCAACGAAGTCGATGAGGTCCCAGAAGGATCAATCCTGGTCTTTTCCGCCCATGGGGTTAGCCCTGCAGTGGTTGAAGCAGCTAACCAGAGAAACCTAAACACCATTGATGCCACCTGTCCACTGGTGACCAAGGTGCACCGTGAAGTTCAGCGCTTTGCAAATGATGACTATGACATCTTGCTGATTGGCCATGAGGGCCACGAAGAAGTTGAAGGTACCGCTGGGGAAGCGCCGGACAAGGTGCAACTGGTTGATGGACATAAAGGTGTCTTAAATGTGACCGTTAGGGACCCAAACAAAGTGGTCTGGCTTTCGCAAACCACACTATCGGTCGATGAAACTTACGAGACGGTAGAAAAGCTTAAAGAGCGATTCCCCACACTTCAAAACCCTCCGAGCGATGATATTTGCTACGCCACACAGAATCGTCAGGTCGCCATCAAAAAAGTTGCTAAGGATGCCGACCTGGTCATTGTGGTTGGTTCCGCCAACTCATCGAACACCGTTCGCCTAGTAGAGGTTGCTCTAGAAAATGGCGCGAAGGCTGCATATCGAGTCGATTTTGCTAGTGAAATTCAGGATCAATGGTTTGAATCGGTGGACACCGTAGGAGTTTCTTCTGGTGCTAGCGTGCCAGAAGTCTTAGTTGACGAAGTTTTAGCTAATCTTGCCTGTCGTGGCTACGGCGATGTTGAAATAGTGCAGACTGCCGAAGAAGATGTTCAGTTTTCACTTCCAAAAGAGCTTAGAAAAGATCTAAAGGCCGCAGGTGAAGATACCAGCAATAAAGTAAAGCGCTAATCAAAATTAGTTTCTTTTACAAGATTCCCATTGCGATCAAAAGTCTTCCAACTGCCTATCTGAATTCCGTCGTTGAAAGTTCCAGATCTCATTAACGAGCCGTCTTTACGATAAAACTCCCAGAACCCGTGCATTTGCCCCTTTCGGTAGGAGCCTTTGAATCTTGGCTTACCGTTATCGTAAAACGGATTTACCTTATCCAATTAGATGCTCATGGATTTGCCGGCTGAACCTAATTCCTGAGTTGCCAAACTAACCCGCTTTGCCATAGCCGCTTCCGCAATTTTTCCCCAGGCTCTAGGGTCGTAGGCTTTCTTGTTGCCAACTTCGCCATCGATTTTTAACACTCCGTCGTAGTTGGCAAACATGTGTCCAGCGATCGCACGGGTAAATGCATACTGTGTATCGGTATCAATGTTCATCTTCACGACACCAAAGCTAACCGCATCGGCAATCTCTTTTTCAGTCGAACCAGAGCCACCGTGGAATACCAAATCGAAAGGCTTATCCTTGCCATATTTCTTGCCAACCGCATCCTGGATATCCTTTAGAAGCTCTGGTCGAAGCACAACGTTTCCGGCTTTGTAGACTCCGTGAACATTGCCAAAAGTTAGCGCGGTCAGGTAGCGTCCGTTTTCGCCCAAACCTAGGGCCTCGGCGGTAAGCATGCCATCTTCAATGGTTGAGTAAAGGTGCTCACCTTCACCACCTTCAACTCCGTCTTCTTCACCACCGACAACACCGATTTCAACTTCCAGAACGATGCCTAGATTGTTAGTTTCTACCAATAATTTCTTAGCGATTTCAAGATTCTCGGTCAGGCTAACGGCCGAACCGTCCCACATCTGCGAGTTGAATAGAGCCTCTTGGCCTGATCGCACTCGTTCTTTACTGATTTCAAGTAAAGGTAAGAGGAAGCCATCGAGGTGATCTTTGGAGCAGTGATCGGTGTGAATACCAACCGTAATTGGGTAGTTCTTGGCCACCTCGCGAACAAATTGTGCCATCGCGGCGGCTCCCGTTGCCATGTTCTTAACTGACGGACCTGACCAGTAATCGCCACCACCGGTGGTTACCTGCAAGATTCCATCAGAGCCAGCCTCGGTTAAACCTTGCAGCACAGCATTAACGGTTTGGGATGACGATACGTTTATCGCCGGATAAGCAAAGCCGCCTTTTTTAGCTCGGTCAATCATCTCGGCGTATTGTTCGCTGGATGCTACTGGCATTTTTGCCTCCTAGGGTTTTGCTACTTCTTCAAGTAAAGCAGTTAGATCTGGTGTCGAGATGCTGGCATCCGGCATGTTATCAAGATTGGCAAGTCCTGATGTTGGCTGAGTTACCGCAATTGCTCCCCAACGCACGGCATTTTGCACACCGAGTGGAACATTAAAGCCAACGCCAAAATCATCTTCGCCCTCGGCAATCGGGTTTTCAACTACTGCAGCGAGGAATCCTGCCAAAGTTGCATCTCCCGCACCCACCGTGTTGATTACTTTTACCGGGGGAGTCTTGGCAGCCCATTCGGATGTTTTTGTAACAGCAATCATGCCGTCAGCGCCCATGGAAGCCAAAACGACATCGATGCCGTGACCGCAAAGCTCGCGTGCAGCTAAGACAACATCACCAACGGTTTTAAGTTCTCTGCCAACAGCTGAGGCTAACTCTTCCGCATTTGGCTTGATCACGTTAGCCGTACCTTTACGAACCCAGTAGGAAAGCGGTTCACCAGAGGTGTCCAGCGCTACCTTGACACCAAGTTTTGCCATAGCGTCAAAAATGGGCTGCAGATCAACAAAAACTCCAGTGGATTTGTAAGTTGGTAGCGCTCCTGCAATAACTAACCATTTAGCCCCGGTGTTACGAACGGTTTGTTCGGTTAGCTCAACAACCTTTTGCCAGTCCTCTTCAGAGAGAGCCCTTGGCGACTCATTGACCTTGGTTGTAGTGCCATGCATATCGACAATGGTGGTTGATACCCGAAGATTTCCATCAACCCAGAGCGGGACCAAGAAAGATGAACCGGTTCTTTCCAGAACACTTGGGTCGGCATTACCGATTGGAACTACTCCTGGGGCATGGATATTGGCAAGGGTCAGGCCTCTAGAGACGTTGATGCCTTTTCCGGCAAGTTCTTCGCGAACATCGTCAGCGCGGTTTACCCCACCTGGATGGAGGCGGTTTACGTAGTAGGTGCGATCCAAGGTTGGGGCCGGGGTTAGGCTAACCACCGATGCTCCAAAATGACCTTGCGACATTGTCTCTCCTGAAAAAGTTTGATTTTTGCTAAGCAAACGACACTGTCGGCTAGTCCAAAAAAAGTATAGCCAATTTAGGCCCGTGAATTCAGGCGCTAAAACCGCCTAAATACTAGGCTTCTGGCTCATCCTTAGCGGTTAGTTCAGGTTTGGTGAAGATTCTGGTCGTATCTTCAATGCCGGGGAGTTCAGGGATGGTTTTGCCTTTATCGAGGATCTTTTTCTGCTCTTCATTTAGATCCCGTGTAGATTTCAGCAGGTTGGTCTCAAGGCTTCCAGCAAATTCGTTGTAGGCCTTCACTGAGTCATTTAATTTACCGCCTAGTTTGGAGGCATGTTCAGCGATCACGCGAACAGAACTGTGTAGCTTTACGCCCAAATCGATAATCTCCTTGATGGCATCCTCCTGGGCATTCTGTTTCCAGGTATAGCTAACTGTCTTTAGCACTGAAAAGAAGGAGACGGGAGAGACAAGGGCAATACGTTTCTGGAAGGCGTATTCCAGAATTGTCGGGTCATGTTCCAAAGTGACGGAGAGCAGGCTCTCGCTTGGCATGAACAGGATAGTGAATTCCGGCGAGCTCGGTAACCCACTGAAATACTCAGCGCTATTTAGATCATCGATTTTCTTCTTCACATCAGAAACGTGCTGTTTTAGTAAATCCTTGCGACGTTTCTCATCCGTAGCATCGGCAACCTCAGGGATCTCGAATGCGCGCTGAAAATTGTTATAGGGGACCTTTGCATCTACCGCGACGAACTTTCCATCGGGTAGCTGAATAATGACGTCAGGCTTTATTGTTTTGCCATCATCGTTTACGGTCTGATACTGCTCAACAAAGTCGATTCCAACTCGAAGACCCGATTGCTCCAGCATTCTGCGCAGGGTGAGTTCGCCCCATTGCCCACGGACCTGATTATTTGAAAGCGCTCCGGCCAATGCCTGGGTGTTCTTGGTTAGAGTTTCCTGTTGCCTTCTGCTTTCTAGAATCTGCTCCTGAACCTGAGCGAACTGATCTACTCTTTCTCTTTCGGCGGTAACTACCTTCTCTTGCATTTCTTGTAGTTTTGCCTGCAGCGGCCGCAATTCCTGAAGATATTTGCTCTCAGCGGTTGCTGATTCTCTGTCGCGCTGTTCAAACCCTTCAATTCTTGCCTTGGCATCGGCTTGTTGAGCGCGAAGCTCAGTGATGGTTGCCTGCGCGGCAGCTAGCTCAATTTCACTGCCTGAGTTTTTCTCAGAACCAGTGCGCTTGGTCACAAAGTAGCCTAGGGCGAAGCCCAGAATGGCGCTGATAATTGAAATGAAGATTATGTCCATGGCTAGATTCTCACACTAACCAGTGACATATTTACTCAGCTGCCGGACGAAGATTCTTTATAGTCTGTCCAGTAGCTTTGGCAAGATCATCCAAAGAGTCAACTTCGTGCCGATTAGCCATGTGAATAACGATCCTGGCGCAGGCATCGCTGTCGGCAAGGGCGTCATGGTGGTTAAATTCTTCGTGTCCGATAGCGTAAGCAACTTGATTCAAACGGTAGCTTTCGAGGTTATATGTTTTCCTGGCCATCAAAAGCGAACAGCCGTAGCGAAGTTCCGGGATCTCGGCATCAATGGTTTGAATACTGGCAAGCAGAACTCCCATGTCAAAGCCAGCATTGTGCGCCACCAAGTCATCCCCTGATATGAACTCAATCATCTCCGACAGCGCTAGCTCCCAACTAGGTGCAGAAATTACATCGTTTGGGGTTATGCCGTGAATTTTGATGTTACCCGGCTCGAACCAGTCGTGCGGGTATGGCGGTTGAATCAAGCTCTGGTAGCTATCTAGTATTTTTCCGTCAACTACCTTGACTAAACCAACAGCACATGGGCTAGATGGGGAACCGTTAGCAGTCTCAAAGTCGATTGCTGTGAAGTTCAACGCCATGAAATCAATCTAGTCCCGGAATTCAATGATTCACTGGCTAAGGCTAAACTGCTCTAGTGGCTCTAACTATCGGTATCGTCGGACTACCAAACGTCGGCAAATCAACTCTTTTCAACGCATTGACCAAGAACAACGTCTTGGCGGCCAACTATCCGTTTGCAACTATCGAACCAAACATCGGGGTTGTCAATTTACCTGATCCAAGGCTCAACAAACTAGCCGAGATATTTGGTTCAGAGCGAATTCTCCCAGCCCCAGTCTCATTTGTTGACATCGCTGGAATTGTTCGTGGCGCGTCAGTAGGAGAAGGTCTGGGTAATAAGTTCCTGGCTAACATTCGAGAGGCGGATGCGATTGCTCAGGTAGTCAGAGGATTTGTGGATCCGGATGTGGTTCACGTCGATGGAAAAGTGGACGCTGCAAGCGATATTGAAACAATCAATACGGAACTTATTCTGGCTGATTTAGAAACCTTGGATAAGGCGAGATCTCGCATTGAAAAAGAAGTTAAGGGTAAGAAAGCCGAACCAGTAGTTTTGGAAACGGTTGACCAAGCGATTGAATTTTTGAATAACGGTAAGCCCCTTTCAGTGTCCAGCGTTGACCTAACCCCAATAAAAGAATTAGGGCTATTGACGGCTAAACCTATTTTGTATGTCTTCAATGTTGACGAATCCGTACTCGGTGACGCCACGAAACTGAAGCAACTAGCCGATCTTGTGGCTCCTGCTGAAGCTGTGTTTTTGGATGCCAAGGTTGAAAGCGAACTAATTGATCTCTCTAAAGAAGAAGCTGATGAATTGTTGGCATCTTTGGGTCAGGAAGAGTCTGGCTTAGATCAGTTAGCCCGAATCGGTTTCAAAACACTCGGTTTGCAGACCTACCTAACTGCAGGCCCTAAAGAAGCCAGAGCTTGGACTATTAGACAGGGCTGGACCGCCCCGCAGGCAGCTGGAGTTATTCACACCGATTTCCAAAAAGGCTTTATCAAAGCAGAAATAGTCTCATTCGATGATCTAGTCTCAGCTGGTTCTATGAACGAAGCCAAAGCACTGGGTAAGGTCCGCATGGAAGGCAAGGACTACACCATGCGCGATGGCGATGTTGTGGAGTTTAGGTTTAACGTTTAGGAGCGAAAGTGGATTTAGAAAAAAAGTCCCCCAAGGACCTATTGAAACTTGAGCAACAAATCCTTGCTGAACTAAGAAACAGAGGTATCCTTCGCGGGAACAATAAGCCAGCGGGAGATGTTGGTGAGTTGCTAGTTCAAAAGGCTAGAGGGGGGAAGTTAGAAGCAAATTCAAAAAAGTCCTACGATGTGCTTGATATAAACGGCAACAGAATTCAAGTAAAAGTCAGGGTCATGGAGAAAGATGTCCAGAAGTTCAGTGTCTTTAGGACTTTTGAGTTTGATTTTGCAATTTTCATCGTTTTTGATCCAGCAGATCATGAGGTTCGGTGGGCCAGAGAGCTGACATCAAAAGAGGTCGTCGAAGCATCAAGAGAGTACAAGCACGTAGGTGGCCGAGAACTCACAGGCAGTAAAGTATTGAAGACTGGTCGTGACATTACAGATGAGATAAAGAGAGCCTTTACGCAAATTTGAGTCAATAACCAAAGCGCAAAGCGAGTGCATTTGATTTAGTACCCCTAGGGGGTATATTGGTCTTATGCGAGCAGATATCAAAAAACGTGCCCTTCATCGAGTAAAGATTCTTGAAGGTCAAATTCGTGGCCTGGAAAAGATGATTGACCAAGAAGGTTACTGCATGGACATCATTACTCAGTCCCTTGCAGTCCAAAAATCACTGGGATCGCTAAACAAACTACTGGTAGAAAACCACTTGTCTACCCATGTTTCCCACATGATGCACTCAAAGGATAAGAAGCAAAACGATAAAGCAGTAGAAGAGCTTCTAAAGATTTTTGAAATAACCCAAAACCGACAGAGCAAATAGGAGGTGTGACTATGTCAGAAGAAAAGAAGGAATGTAACTGCGGAGAGAACTGTAACTGCAGCGCTAAGACCGAAGGTAAGAGCTGTAACTGCTAGGCCCTGAAGTTTTTAGGTGGGTATTGCCCACCACAAAAGTATGGAGAAAACGTGTTGAGGAAGATTCTGGTATTACTACTGGCATCGATTACCCTAACTGGCTGCAGCCTGATAACGGTGGTCGAAGCTGATCATTCTCAGCACGGCATGCTGCCGAATGCCTCCGAATTCTCCATGGACGATCTAATGTTTGCGCAAATGATGATTCCCCATCACGAGCAGGCAATTCAAATGGCGCAGTGGGCCAAGACCAGGGCAGAAGACCCAAAGGTCAAGGAAATAGCCGAACAAATCTTGGCAGCTCAGGCACCTGAAATTGAACTTATGGATGGTTGGCTAGATCAAGCCGGTGATGCTGTTCAAGATCACTCGATGCACATGGAGATGGCCGGGATGTTATCCGAACAGGAACTGGCCAAGCTTAAGTCGCTAAGCGGTAAAGCTTTTGATAAATATTTCCTAGAAGCCATGATTGAACACCATGAGGGTGCAGTGGTAATGGCAAAGGATTTTCTCGATACGAGCAATCAGGCGGTTGCCGATCTTTTGGAAAGTGTGATTGCTAGCCAAAATGCTGAAATTGAGTCTATGAGAAAGTTGCTGGGTTCAGCTAACTAGTCTTCCCATTCATCTTCATCATCTTCATCATCTTCATCTTCATAATCTTCATGCTCCCACTCGTCTTCATCATCTTCGTCTTCATCTTCGTAGTTATCATCGTCATCACCATTGAAAGTTGGTGGTGGCACGATTGGCAGTGGGGTTGGCAATGGAGTTGGATTGGTTGGAGTAATCGCTGAAGGGGCAGTTGGTTCTGGGTTGAGTTGTGGGGTGCTTGTATCAAGTGGCTGGCTCACTGAATTAGATACCTCAGTGTTACTAGGAGCCGAACTTATTGTTACTGCAACTGCGGATCCCGTAATTGCTGTTGCACCGATGATGATGCTTGCAAGTGTCGATGTTGGGAAAGCCATACTTACCTCTTCTCACTACCTAACTTAGTTGCTCAATGCTGTTAGAACTCTTAGTTTAATCTGCATCTTTGCTGGAGATTAGAAATCGCCACTACTAAGACTTGCTTTACCCTCGCGCACCGCATTCAAAATCGTAGTGACCACATGATCTGCGGTCATGCCCTGCGGGAAAGCTGGTGCTTGCCCAAACACTGCTCGCCCGGCTAAACCAGTTTCGGTGTGGCCCGGTTTGGCATCCAAGACTAAGACTTTCTTTCTGCGTAGTTCCATGGCCAAACTGCTTAGAAATGCCGCACTGGCAACCTTGCTGGCTGAGTAAGCGCTCATGCCGGGGAATATTTTCTCGGAGACGATTCCGTTTATGCCAACAATAAATGCCTCATCGTTGATAAGCGGAAGTAGCCTGCTGATTAGAGTTGCTGGTCCAAGATGATTTATCTGCATCAACTTAGCTGAATCCGAAGCGCTAGTTTCCTCTATCTTGCCAAAGCCGACCACCCCAGCGGCCTGGATGATTCCATCAAGCTTCAAATCCTGATCTATTAGGTAATTAGCCAGAAGATCAATGCTGGCTGAATCTTCAAGGTCCAGCTTCAGGCGCATCGTTGCTTCCGCAGGAATCTTGTCGGTATTTCTAGCCGCAGCTAGTACTTCCTGGCCGGTCGCTACCAGCTTTTCAACGAATATTGAACCTAGTGCACCAGAAGCGCCAATAACTAAAACTCTTTTACTCTCCATTAGATAAGTATGACTGGTCGGAATGCCTATTGTTTAGTCATGGAGCTGGATCGGAAGAGTTTCTTATTAGGCGCAAGCGCTGCCCTGATCCTGCCCGCCCAAATCGCCGAGGCCAGAACCAGTCCAATTTTTCAGTTACCTGAATCCAGCACTAAGCGTTTTGCCTGGACAGTTGATGATGGGGTTAGTAATACCGCAGTAAAGAGGTATTTGGATATCGTCGAGAAAACCGGCCAACACCTGACTCTTTTTGTGACTAGCTCTTATCCGAGCTGGCGTAAGAACAAATCTCAGATTCTTGAGCTTTTGGAGCAGGGAAAGATACAACTCGGCAACCACACTCTGAGCCACCGAGATTTATCTACTTCCTCGGATGGCATTGTTAGAAATCAACTCCAGCAATGTCACGAGTTTCTTCTCGAAACATACAACTATGACGCTAGGCCATACTTTAGACCCACCTACGGGTACTGGACTAAGCATCTAATTAAACTTGCCGCAGAATTGGGCTATACCGTCCCGGTGATGTGGCACGGAACTCTAGGCGATGGCTATAACCGCTCAACAAAAACCACCATGGAGCTAGCTCACAAGTGGGTCTCGAATCGCCGAATAGTAATTGATCACGCCAATGTGCCAAAGAGCCAAACTGAGCTCTTAGAAGTGGTTAAGTTGATTCAGAAGCGTGGAATGAAATCCGTCACCTTGCGCGAAGCTTTCGGCAAGAACTATAGATAGGTAGTTATGCAAACACATAGGCCCATAGTTTATTCACGCCGTGGCGGAGCAGCAGCCAGCCAGCCCATCGCCGTAGCCGCTGCTTTAGAAATACTAAATAAAGGTGGTTCCTTTATTGATGCCGGCATCGCCCTCTCAGCGACCATTTCAGTAGTGGAACCCGGTGCATCGCAATTAGGTGGTGATGCTTTTTTGATTACCCACCACGCTGCAACTAAAGAGAATCTTGCTTTTAACGGAAGTGGTGAAGCATCGCATAGTGCAGTGCCATCGGCTTTTGAATCTGCAATCGAACTTCATGGACCCAGATCAGCAACAGTGCCTGGAACAGTTTCGGCTTGGTTCGCAGCACACGATCGTTATGGTCAATTGCCGATGACGGATATCTTGGCACCAGCAATTAGATACGCGGATGAAGGTTTTGCAGCAACTAGAGATTTTGTGATGCGAATTGCAAATTTCAAGAAACTTTTTCCTAGAAATGACTTTTTTAGCGAAATGGGTATCGATGGCAACCTCGCGATCGGGGATCTCGTTATTCAGAAAGATCTGGCTAAAACTCTTAGGTTGATAGCCGAAGGTGGTCGTGACGCCTTCTATAAAGGTGAGATCGCTGATCTGATTGTTTCTGGAACAAACGGCTGGTTCAGTCATGAGGATTTGGCTAAGCATCAAACCAGGGTTGAAAAGCCACTCTCGGTTGATTACAGAGGTTTCAGGGTTTATGGACAACCACCCCCGACTCAGGGAATGATTCTGATGGAGGAATTGCGCCTAGTTGAGAAAGACGATCTGTCTTCGCTAACTGAAGCGGATCGTATTCATCTAATGGTTGAGGCTAAGAAGTTAGCATTTTTGGATAGAAATGAAATCCTGGCTGACCCTGAATTTATTCCGGTTGATGTTGCCCGTATTCTCAGCGACGAGCACATCAAATCTCGTCGAGCCCAAATTAATCCGCAGAAGGCATGGAACGGGACAGGTGCGGAAGTAGCTGAAGGTTCAGATACCACTTATTTCATTGTTGCCGATAGCGAAGGCAACGCTGTTTCTTGGATACAGAGCGTCTTTCACGGCTTCGGATCGGCTTTTGTGCCAAAGGGTACCGGGATACTGCTGAATAACCGAGGCACCGGCTTTGATCTGGATCCCGCTTCACCTAATTTGATTGAACCAGGTAAGCGACCAGCCCATACCCTGAATGCTTGGACAGTTACTAATGCTGATGGCAGTTTGCGTTATGTTGGGGGAACGCCTGGAGCAAATATCCAAGTTCAAACTAATTTCCAGCTAATCACTCAGTTGATTGATCTTAAAATGAATGTTCAAGAAAGTTGCGAAGCACCAAGATGGCAGCATCTAAACGGCGACTCGTCAAGTTTGGAAGATGGTCAAGGAACACTTCAAATTGAAGCAAGAGTTCGCGAAGAAGTAATCAATCAACTCAAAGAAAAGGGTCATCAAATCCTAGTGTTGGGAGATTATGGCCACGGTTCTGCCGTTCAATTGATGGAAGTCAAAGAAAACGGGACCATGTGCTGGGGTAGCGATGTTCGAGTTGATGGATTAGCCGCTGGGATTTAACGTTGCGATACTCCGGCAGCGGCTTCCAAAACTAGTAGTGCAGCAAGTCGAACTGTGCGTTGGTCTTCGGCATCTTGGGTGCTATCGATTTCAGTGATATCAATTGAGCGAACACGGCTGTCTTGGCAAAGCAGTCTGGCGAATAACCTAAGCTCATAGGCGCTGATTCCGCCAGGCGCACTTGCCGGTGTTGCTGGCACAAAACTGCGATCACAGACATCAACATCAAAATCGATATGTACCCTTTCTGCATTCACAGATCCGAGCGCTTTTGCAACACAAGCCTCCACGCCTAGCTTTGCTATTTCATCTCGACTAATCACCGTGATGCCGTAATCTTTGGCTTTTTTTGAATACTCTGGCGAATTGGAGAAATCATTTATTCCGATTTGGATAATGTTTTTACCATTTAGCCCAAACTCCTCGATCAGTCTCCTAACCGGCGAGCCGTTAGAAATACCAGTGCGGATATCGTGGTGGGCATCTAGGGTGATCAATGCATCAGAAGAACTAAGCGCTCCGCTGCCAACCGCGTAGGTAATCGAATTATCGCCGCCTAAGGCAATTGCCAACTTGGAATGGTTTACGGCATTTTCGGTTAGTTCTTTAGTTCTAGCTTCACCTTCTGGGCTATCCGGCTCGACGACATCACCGAAATCTAAGGCCCTCAATCTAGCCAGATTGCCAGTAGTTGATTGGAGGCTGTATCGCATAAGCGCTGCCCTTACGGCCTGAGGGGTTTGGTTTGCCTGGCTGGGGGAAATGCTGGTCAAATGCGCTGGAACACCAAACACCGCGATATCGCAATCGCCTGCGCCGGCTTGCAGCCAATTGGCCGCCCTCGGCCACAGCTCATCTTCGACTTGCATGCATTCAGTTTGGCAGAGCGAGCCAGTTTGCGCCAATGGCGTTTGTAGGGTGTGATTGAACTATGAGCAATGTAGGTCATACCCCGCTGCACGCGGCCACCGGTTCCAATCTAAGCGCGCTGGGCTGGCCCCAGGAAGCAGCTGTTCGCATGCTTCACAACAATCTCGATCCAGCGGTGGCTGAGTACCCGGAGAATCTAATCGTTTACGGCGGTACTGGAAAAGCAGCTAGAAACTGGCCTTCATTTGATGCCATTGTCAAAACTCTTAACAACCTAAAAGGTGATGAAACGCTTTTAGTTCAATCGGGAAAACCGGTTGGTGTTTTTCAGACTCATGAGTGGGCACCTCGGGTACTAATCGCAAACTCTAATCTGGTTGGCGACTGGGCGAACTGGCCGGAGTTTCGTCGACTAGAGCAACTTGGGCTCACCATGTATGGTCAGATGACCGCCGGTAGCTGGATTTACATCGGCACCCAGGGAATCTTGCAAGGAACTTATGAAACATTTGCAGCGGTAGCAAAGAAACATTTCAATGGAACACTAGCTGGAACTTTAACTGTTACTGCCGGCTGCGGTGGTATGGGTGGAGCGCAGCCACTGGCCGTGACTATGAACGAAGGCACTTGCCTGATTGTTGACGTTGACGAATCCAGGATTAGGCGCAGGTTAAACGATCGCTACCTCGATGAGTTAGCCGATAATCTCGATGACGCAATAGATCGAGCGTTGAAATATAAAGATGAACGCAAAGCGGTATCCATAGGTTTGGTTGGAAACATGGCGGAGGTGCTGCCAGAGCTTCTTCGTCGAGATGTTCCAATCGACATTGTGACGGACCAGACTTCGGCTCACGACCCGCTGGCTTACCTACCGGTTGGTGTTGAGCTATCGGAAAGCGCGGAAATGGCGCGAAATAATCCAGATGAATACACCCTGCGGGCCGAGGAATCAATGGCAATGCACGTCGAAGCAATGGTTGGTTTCATGAATAAGGGAACTATCGTTTTTGATTACGGTAATTCAATCCGCGATGAAGCTAGAAAAGGTGGCTTCAAAGATGCCTTCAAATTCCCAGGCTTTATCCCCGCCTACATTCGACCGCTTTTCTGTGAAGGTAAAGGCCCATTCCGTTGGGTAGCGCTATCTGGAGATAAGAAAGACATTTATAAAACCGATCAGGCAATCTTGGAACTTTTCCCAGAAAATGATCACCTAAGACGCTGGATAAATATGGCTCAGGAGCGAGTCCAATTCCAAGGCTTACCTGCCAGAATTTGCTGGCTTGGTTATGGTGAGCGCGATAAAGCGGGAGCTAAATTCAACGAAATGGTAGCTAGCGGCGAGATCTCTGCACCGATTGTTATCGGTCGCGACCACCTCGACTGTGGCTCAGTGGCATCTCCCTATCGAGAGTCCGAAGGCATGATTGATGGCTCGGATGCAATCGCTGACTGGCCGCTACTAAATGCCATGGTGAACATCGCCTCCGGAGCCTCTTGGGTCTCGATTCACCACGGTGGTGGCGTTGGAATCGGTCGAAGCATTCATGCCGGTCAAGTAAGCGTGGCGGACGGAACCGAATTGGCCGCCCAAAAACTACAGCGCGTGCTGACCAATGATCCGGGTATGGGAGTGATCCGCCATGTCGATGCAGGTTACCCAGAGGCGGTTACCGTGGCTAGGCAAAAGCATGTTCACGTGCCGATGTTAGATACCGAGTAATGAATTCAGTTTTATATACCGGGATTCAATCTCTGGTCACCAACGATGAAAGCTTGGAATCAGGCCTACTTGGTGAAATTAAGAACGCTGCTCTGATTATCGAAAATGGGCATATCAGTTGGGTCGGAACTTCCTCAGCAGCGCCTGAGGCAGACCAGAGCATTTCGCTAGAAGGTAAAAGTGTTCTGCCTGGTTTTGTCGACTCACATGCGCACCTGGTTTTTGCTGGTGACCGCGCAGCAGAATTCTCCGCGCGAATGAATGGGGAAAGCTATTCAGCTGGTGGAATTAGAACTACAGTTGCTGCAACCAGAGCGGCCAGCGATATTGAATTGGATGAGAACATCGCCAGGTTGGCAACGGAGATGTATCGTTCGGGAATAACAACTTTTGAAACTAAAAGTGGTTATGGGTTAAACCTCGTCGATGAAACCAGATCACTTCGCCTCGCCAGCCAACACACCGAGGATGTTACATTTCTAGGAGCTCATGTGGTTCCAGAAGAGTTTTCTGGTAGAGCAGATGACTATGTGAATCTCGTTTGTGGGGAGATGTTGGATAGCTGTGCTCCCTATGCCAAGTGGATTGATGTTTTTTGTGAGCTCGGCGCTTTTGATTACGACCAGGCAAAAGCAATTCTTTTGGCTGGAATTGAAAGTAACCTGCAACCACGTATTCACGCAAACCAGCTAAGTGCGGGTCGAGGCGTTGAATTGGCAGTGGAGCTTGATTGCGCTAGTGCCGATCACCTAAGCCATCTGACCGATAAGGATATCGATCTTTTAGCCAACAGCGGCACTGTGGCAACTTTATTGCCAGGTGCGGAGTTTTCAACTAGAAGCCCATACCCGGATGCCAGCCGTTTGTTTGCCGCAGGGGTAACAGTAGCTTTGGCTACCGATTGCAACCCAGGCAGTTCCTATACAACTTCGATGCCATTTTGCATTGCCCTAGCGGTTCGCGAGATGAAATTTAGCGTAGAGCAGGCGATATGGTCAGCCACCATGGGAGGGGCTAAGGCGTTGCGACGCGAGGATATCGGGCAAATCGCTGTTGGCAAATCAGCCGATTTTGTAGTTTTGGATGCACCTTCTTACCAGCATCTGGCTTATCGGCCAGGAGTCGACTTGATCAATCAAACCGTTATTTCTGGAACATCTATATACAGGAGCAATAAGTGAAGACCGTAGTAATCAATCCGCAAGGCATAACGATGCAAGACGTGATTGCTGTTGCTCGAGAAAATGCCAAAGTCGAGATTTCAAGCCAGAGCCTCGAAGCGATGCAAAAAACTCGATCCATAGTTGAAGATCTTGCCAATTCCGCTGAACCGGTTTATGGAATCTCAACTGGCTTTGGTGCTCTTGCCAACACCGCCATCGCGCCTAGCGATCGTGCCCAGCTGCAAAAATCTTTAATTCGTTCGCACGCGGCCGGAGTTGGGCCGGTTGTCGAAACCGAAGTTACTAGGGCCCTAATGATGTTGAGGCTAAAAACGTTGGCTTCAGGAAGGACCGGCGCTAGACCAATACTTGCTGAAACCATGGCGGCAATTCTAAACGCGGGAATCACACCGATAGTTCACGAGTATGGGTCGCTTGGCTGCTCCGGAGACTTAGCGCCGCTTGCGCACTGCGCGATGGTGTTGATGGGCGAGGGAAGAGCGTTTGGTCCAGATGGTAAGGAAGAAGATGTTCCAACTCTTTTGGCAAAAGCGGGCATCACTGCAGTTGAGCTTCGTGAGAAAGAGGGGCTTGCGCTAATCAATGGAACCGACGGTATGCTCGGCATGCTTATCCTCGCGCTTGATGATTTAGCCAAATTGACCGATTACTCAGATTTGATAACCGCAATGACAATTGAAGGCTTACTTGGTACCGACCAGGTGCTAAGAGCTGAACTCCATGAATCACTGAGACCGCACCCTGGGCAAGCTAAGTCTGCAGCAAATATGTTCAATGCTCTGCTTGGTTCCGAGATTGTCAAATCACATCGGCACGGTGATGGCCAAGTTCAGGACGCCTACTCACTTCGTTGCGCACCGCAGGTAGCCGGAGCTGTCAGAGACACAATCGATCACGCGAGGGTCGTCGCTCAAAGAGAATTACAGGCAACAATCGATAACCCGGTTATCCTGCCCAGCGGTGAAATTAGTTCCAATGGCAATTTCCACGGAGCTCCTGTTGGTTACGTTTTGGATTTCCTAGCCATTGCTGCAACCGATCTAGCTTCAATCAGCGAGCGAAGAGTTGATCGGATGATGGATAAGAACCGCAACAACGGGCTAAACGCCTTTTTGGCAGGGGATGCTGGCGTTGATAGCGGCTTGATGATTGCTCAATACACGGCAGCCGGCTTAGTTTCCGAATCAAAGCGCTTGGCTAATCCAGCTAGCGTTGACTCGATTCCGACCTCGGCAATGCAGGAGGATCATGTTTCGATGGGCTGGCATGCTGGTCGGAAACTTAGAAAAATCATCGACAATCTAAGATCAGTTTTAGCCATCGAGTTGATTAGTGCCGGTCGATGCCTTGACCTGCGCGCTCCGCTAAAACCAGCTAAAGCGACCTCCGAACTATTGGCAAAACTGCGTAAAGTGGTGCCAGGAGTTGGTCCGGATCGGTTTCTTGCTCCAGAGATTGCTGCAGCTACCGAATTACTTAGGTAACTCTTCGCGGCCGTAGTGTTTTCCCGCCTTGAGCACGGCTGGCCCAAATATCAGCAGGATAATTAGTCCGATTACGGCGGCGGCCTGGAATACTTCTCTAACTCCGAAAGCGGTAATTGCAATACCGGCTATAGCCGTGCTGGTAACGCTACCGACGGTGATGATGGCATTAAATGTGCTCATCACCCTAGCCCTTACTGATTCTTCAGTTCGGTTCTGAACAAAACCAATGCCATAGGCGTTTAGTAGCGACATGCAAACTCCACCCAGGTAGCCAAAGCTCATGACAACCCACCAGTGATTAGCTCTAGCAATTGTGAACACCACAACTACAATCATCAAAATTGCCACTGTGACAATGCGTAGGTGATATTTCAATGGCACTTTGGTCAAAGTCGTAAAGATGCCACCGGTGATTGCGCCGAGTGCAAATATTGCACCAACAATTCCATAAATCAACGGAGTAGCTTTTAGCTCATCAATCAACAGGAAGACTTCACCCACTTGGATCACACCAAGGGAAACAATTAGGACAGCGGTGAGTAAGACAATTGCCCTGATCAGTGGATCTTTGAAAACGAACTTGACTCCGGCCAATGCTTTCAGAGAACTTTCATCGTGCTCGGTGATTCCGACCCGATTTACCTTTAGCAAAATTACCGTTACTGCCAAGACTAGGAACGATATTCCGTCGATGATAAAGGGCCAGAAGTAACCAGTTCGGTCAACAAGAATGCCACCTAGTGCAGGTGCCATCATGGTGCCGAGGGCATTGAATGTGGTTTGCATTCCAGTAGCTCGGGACATGTCCTCGCGAGTTGCCAGTGAAGGAATCAGAGCAATAAATGCTGCACCAACTCCAGTGTTGGCGGTAGCGGAGATGAATAGTGCGATGTATGCCCACCAGGCCGGTAGATCCATGGCCAGGCTAAAACTGCAAAGACTCATCACCAGCATTAGTGGTGGCAAAAACAACCTGGTCGGGTAGCGATCGGCTAGAAGCCCAGCCCAAGGACTGAATATAACCGAGGGGATAAGCATGCAAAGAAATAGTAGCGATACGCCGGCGGCACCTGCAGTGTCTTTGTCTCGAAGGACTACGGCAAAGGTGGTAAGTGCACTACCTAAAAAGGACAGGCCAGAGGCTGCAGTAAGAATCTGCAGTTTGCGCCATTGCGTTTTCTGGACCAAAGTAGCCTCCCTCACCTAATCTAGTTGCCAGCAAGGCGCTAATTGAAGTATGCCCTTACTTGTTCATGTAGGAGAGAGTTGGTAGCCAGCACATGGCTTGATTCTGGGGTTAGTTCACCGACAAAATCAGTGATTTTGCCACCGGCTTGTTCAACTATTGGCACCAGCGCAGCAATATCGTAAATCTGCAGCCCGTGTTCGCAAGTCAGATCAATAGCCCCTTCAGCTAGCAGCATATAGCTCCAGAAATCACCAAATGCTCTGGTGCGCCACACTTTTCTGGCTAGGTTCATCAGATTATCTAACTGACCTATTTCATCCCAAAGCTTTAAGCTCACATAACTCATCGAAGCAATTTCAAGGTCAGTGATTTTTGAAACAGCTAATTTTGTAATCCGGCCATCAACCTGCTTGGTTTCAGCGCCAGTGCCTGGAGCCGCCCACCATCTTCTTGCCATGGCCGGAGCACTAACCACCGAGACCACAGGTTTGCCATCGATAGCCAGAGCAATCAATGTTGCCCAAACCGGAACGCCGCGCATGTAGTTTGCTGTGCCATCAATCGGATCAATAATCCAGGTTCTCGAACCTTTACCGTGCAGATTCTCTCCAGAGTTCCCATACTCTTCACCAATTATTGAGTCGTTGGGACGTTTAGTTTTTAACAGGTTCTTAATTGCCTCTTCAACAGCTCGGTCGGCTTCAGTTACTGGGGTTGAATCAGGCTTAGTTTCAACTTTGAAATCTTGAGCAATAAATCTTGGCAGAGATATTGAATCTGCTAGATCAGCAAGTTCACTGGCTAACTTTAGATCGTCTTCGTATGAGAAATTCACTATTCGCTTCCTGCCGAAATCATCAACCTGCGAAGAGAGTCCACTCTAGCGGCAATGACCGAGTCTTTTTCTTTAGCTTCATCCAGAGCACAGTCAGGCGAATCGGCTAAATGTGAACAATCCCTAGGGCAAAGTTTCACAATCTCCCAAAGATCTTCAAAACTTCTAATTAGATTTGCCAGTGAAACGTGACCTAAACCAAAAGAGCGAACGCCAGGGGTGTCGATTATCCAAGACTTGGCATCAAGCCTTAGGGCTCTAACCGATGAACTGGTGTGTCGACCTCTACCGGTTACCTCATTCACTCCACCGGTAGCTCGATCTGCATCTGGAACCAGAGCATTGACCAAAGTCGATTTACCAACCCCGCTTGCGCCAACTACAACGGTGAGCTCACCAGCCAAAAAATCTTGTAATTCCTCTAGGGACGGGGAGTCTTTTCGATTCAAAATTATTGGAACCGAAAGACTAGAAAAGTGCTGAACTAAATCAATCGGGTCAGCAAGATCAGTTTTGGTCAGAACAATCGCTGGCCGCAACCCCGCATCGTAGCCAGCGGCTAGGTAGCGATCAATTAGTCTGGTCCTCGGTTCCGGATTGGTAACCGCAGCCACTATCAATAACTGGGTGGCATTGGCGACAATTACGCGTTCAACCTGATCACTATCGTCAGCGCTTCTTCTGAGCACGGATTCTCTAGGTTCAACTCGGACAATCAGAGCTAGAGCGCCTTCTTGCCCGCTGGTATCGCCAGAGAGTGCAACCACATCGCCAACTACCGCTCCTGATTTGCGCAGCTCTTTAGCCAGAGTAGCCGTGATAATTTGCTGATTGTCCAGACTGACCAGATACCTGCCAAGATCCACCTGGACTACCATGCCGATAGGTGCGTCGATGTGGCTTGGTCTAGTTTTGGTCCTTGGTTTGCTGCCTTTGGGATTTGCCCTTACCCGAACATCCGTTTCGTCGAGATCGTGATCTCCATTTTCGGGTTCGTAGAGCCAACTCAATTGCTTGTACCTAGCATTTGACTCCAGAGTTCAATAAAGTTTGGCATGGTTTTACTAACCACATTTATATCATTCACCGTAATGCCTGGCACAGCCAAACCTATAATTGCCGCTGCCGTAGCCATTCGGTGATCACCGTAGCTATCCCAGAGGCCACCGTGCAAATTACTGCTTGCTTGAATTTCAATACCGTCAGTCAGTTCGATGGCCTGACCACCGATTTTATTGATTTCAGTAGTAAGTGCCTTGAGTCGATCAGTTTCATGGCCGCGAAGATGTGAAATGCCGGTTACTCTGGATTTTCCATTTGCAAGAACAGCTAGAGCAATCACAACCGGAGCTAATTCACCGCCAAGGCTGAGGTCAATATCAATTGGTTTAACTTCGCCATTGCCAAGTACAACCAAATCATCGCCGTCAAAACTAACCTGTCCTCCCATTTTGGGAAGTATCTCTTCAAAAAGTTTGCCCACCTGTGTGCTCTGCTTTGGCCAGTTTCTGATCCTTACGGATCCTCCGGCTACTAAGGCGGCAGCTAAAAAAGGCCCAGCATTAGATAAATCAGGTTCAATCACTATTGATTTGCCTGCAATGGGACCGGGTTCGACCCGCCAAGTGTTAGCCGAGAGTTGTTCAGCTTTTACTCCACGATCAGTCAGACACTTTAGGGTCATTTCGATATGAGGCATGCTCGGTAGTGTTTTGCCGACGTGGGTCAGCGTGAGGCCATTTTTGAACCTAGGCGCGGCCAGTAGTAGGCCGGAAACGAACTGCGAGGAAGCGCTGGCATCTATTTCTAGCTCACCACCTAAAATTTCACCGGTGGAAGAAATGGTGAAAGGCAGAGTTTCAGGGTTTTCAGCAGTTACCTGACAGCCAAGTTTTTGTAGGGAACCGATAGTTGCAGACATCGGTCTAGCCCGAGCCGCTAGGTCACCGTCGAAACGAATGGTTCCTGGAAATAATGCCGCTACTGGAGGTATAAAGCGCATGACTGTCCCAGCTAGACCGCAATCAATCCCTGTATTTACAGGGATGTCAGTGGTTGCAGGGACAATAACTATGTCACCCCCCGAAGTTCTGCTGATTTGGGTTCCAAGTTTCACCAAGGACTCGATCATCAGGGCAGAGTCTCTGGATTCTAGGGGAGCGATGAGTTCAGAAGGACCGGAGGCTAAGGCAGAAAGGACTAACTCACGATTGGTAAGTGATTTTGAGCCAGGAAGCCAGACATCTCCAGCCAAGGGGTGGGAAATGGTCGGTGCTAACCAACTTTTTTCACCAGTTGGGGAATAATTCGGACTCTGCATTGGTATCTATTCTATCTGCCCCCGTTTTTAGCTTTCGAAGTGGAATCTCGAGCTTCTTACCAACAGATAGCCAGGCCCCATATATATG
>JAURKU010000019.1 GCA_030831605.1 Rhodoluna sp. | reverse complement strand
TGAATCGGAGCATACTTATTAGCTTTTTGATCAGTAGCGGTGGGAGCGTATTGGCCTGAACCAATCTCCAGAAATGCTGGTTCATTACTAGCTATTTGCCCTGTGCCTTGAATTTCGGGCAGAATCTCAGGCAACTCTGAAAATTTGATAACTGGTTCTTCAGGTAGAAATACAAAAACGGTCGGATCTTGCGCATTTGCAGGGATAAGCCCTCGTGGCGGAATGATCACACGGCTAACATCGCCAAAACGCTCGTCGAGTTCACGGTGCATGCGATCTGTTTCATCGCGCTCTTCGTCTTTTTCCTGGTCGGCGGGTTCTGATAAGACCAAGTCGGCGTGCACGGGGTTTGCAATTGCTGAACCGATGCCGAAGGATACGCCGAAGGCAATAAGTAGTGCCAGTAGGGCTGCAACCTTACGCATTTCGAGCTTCCTGAACTTGGTTAGACTTCGATTGGAACAACACCAGAATATCCCAAGCCCAAAAGCCTGATACCCGCAAGAATTATCATTCACAGCCAACATTCAGCCGAAGAAAGCGTATGTCTTTAGTAGTCACCAGCCAGCGAATAACCGCAGAAAAACTAGGTATTTCGCAATTTACCGACCTGCTTGGCTCGAACAGTAGCTGTTTCATACAAAATGGTGAGGGGCTAATTGCCTGGGGCCAAGCCCAAAAACTCTCGGCAACAGGCGCTAACCGTTTCAGAGCGCTAGATGCTCTCTGGCAAGAGGCTGTCTCCTCCGCGAACATCAAGGACCAGGTCAACAGCTCAGGTTCAGGGCTAGTCGCTCTCGGCAGCATTACCTTTTCAGATAACAGCCAATCCGAGAGCGTCTTAGTTATTCCAAATCTGATAATTGGCTTTAGCAATGGCGAATACTTCGCAACCACAGTCAACCTCGAATTAGATCAAGCCTTAGAACTAATTCGCCGACCGGTGAAACAAGAAAATCTGGATTTTACCCCTAGCTCGATTAGCCCAGAGTTATTTTGCGAGAATGTTGGTAGAGCTTTAGGCCTGATTGAAACTAATCAGATTTCAAAAGTAGTACTCGCTAGAGATCTAGTTGCCAAAGCCAAAGACTTCAATCCGAATTACGCCCTAGCAAAATTAACTTCAAAGTTTTCCTCCTGCTATACCTACTTAGTTGACGGAACCTTCGGTGCATCTCCAGAACTCTTAGTTGAAGTCAGCAAGAGAACAGTTAAAGCTAGGGTCCTTGCAGGTACTGCAGGTCGTGGCACTGACAAGGAAGTTGACGAAGCAATCGGTGAAGCGCTCTCGCATTCGCACAAAAATCTCAGCGAGCACGAATATGCAATTGATTCGCTAACCAGTTCGATGCGTGAGTTATGTGTAGAAATCACGGTCAGTGAAAAACCATTCAGTTTGGCTCTTCCTAATCTTTGGCATTTAGCTAGCGATGTCGAAGCTATTTTGAATTCAGATATCACTTCTCTTGCTCTATTAGAAATACTGCATCCATCGGCTGCGGTTGCTGGAACTCCTAGGGATAAGGCTTTAGCTGTGATCGACAGCTTAGAAAAGATTGACCGTGGCCGTTACGCGGGTCCAGTTGGCTGGGTATCGGCAAACGGTGATGGAGTTTGGGCAATTGCCCTACGCGGTGGTCAAATCACCGAGGACGAAGTTACCGCTTTTGCTGGCTGCGGGATTGTTGCCGAATCTGACCCTGAATCAGAATTAGCCGAAACAAACTTGAAGTTTAAGACAGTGCTAGAAAATCTCTAATCGATTTTCACTTCAATAATTACCCGACCTGGTTCTAAAAGAGCTTTTTCGAATGTATCCAAGCCAACGGGTTGCAAATATTTCCAGCCAAACCCTTCAGCTAAATTACCTATATCGAAATTCTGACCAGTTCTAAATACCCTGTTATAGATTCCCCGTGAAACCGTCTGGGCCACCTCAAGATACTCGAAGATCTTGCCGCCGTTATCGTTAACTACAATGATTTGCAGGTCAAGTTCCCCATCTGCAGGATCAATCACCAGCGACCCGACATCATGCAGAAAAGTTAGATCCCCCACTAAGGCGCGGACTCTTGAGCTGGTGGCAACAGCAATACCTGTGGCTGTAGCAATCGTGCCATCAATACCGGATAGGCCGCGGTTAGCCCAAACATTAAGCTTTCGCTTTGGCGCATAAAAGTCGGCCTCCCGTATCATCTGTGAAGCGCCAAGAACCAGGTAGTCATCTTCATCTAGCTGCCAAACTCTCTCAACTATGCCTTTGCGATCTAGCATCTCGGCTGGGTCGGGAGTATGTTCTGCAGAGGTTTCCTGCCAGATGGCTAACCAAGTTGGGTCGGGAGTATTGCCCCAAATCATGGCCTCAACCTGCTTAGCCTTATCCGGTATTTGGAAATTACCAACCCGGCCGGATCTCACAATTACCTCAACGCCACTTCTTAGAAGTGCCATTACCGGTCTAGAAAGAGTTGGCTTTCCATAAACCACAATTTGATCAATTTGGTTCACTAAATTTACAGCTTTGGATAGAGCAGCACGGTAATTGATAATCGAATTGTCAAGATGCCTTACTCCAGAACTTGGTTCAGCAAAAATCGGTAAGCCCAGTTCATTTATTTCATCAATGTTTTCGTGGCTGTTTGCTCCTGCAATAACGACGCAGTTTTTTGATAGCTGCATCGCAATCGAATCGATTCGTTGTCTTGGGATCTCTCTTGGTGCAAGCTCTTTATAAATCTCGGTTGCGTTAGGTGTTATAGCGCTCAGTGGCTCGCGAAATTGGATGTTTAGTTGAGCCGGTTGCAAGTTAGACATCGCGAAACTAACTATTTCATCAGCTAGATCTTCGGCCGATTGTTCTAGTGCTTTGTAGTTAGAGTCATCAGGTGCCTCAACATCAATGCAGGTGATGACAGCACTGCCGAAGATATCCAATTGATTTGTGGTCTGATTAGCACCTTTGCCGCGCAGTTCAAAAGGCCTATCGGCGGTTAAAAGTATCAACGGAACGCCAGCATGGTGTGCTTCTAAAACCGCCGGATGCAAGTTTGCTACGGCTGTTCCCGAAGTGGTAATGATTACCTGCGGTTTGCCATTTACCGAAGCACCTAGAGCACTAAAGCCCAGTGATCTTTCATCAACCCGCACCCGTAACTTCGTTATCCCAGCTTCCGCTAATTGGGCTGCTGCGATTGCTAATGATTGCGATCTAGCTCCAGGAGCAATCCAAAACTCAGCACCGTAGCTAGCCAAGCGAGCAATTAGGTGACTGGCAAAAAACTGTGCTGGAACAATCTCGTTAGGCAAAGAATCTAACCGTTCCGATTGTCTTTATCGTTTTTGAATCTAGAGCCTAGATCGCGAAGAAAGTCAGGGTCGTCATCTGGAGCAATCGGTCTCTTGCGCTTTGCGCCGTTGTCAGAATCCCCATCGATTGGGCGGCCAATAGTGATATAGAGGAGACCACCGATGATTGGGATGAAAAGGCAAAGTAGCACCCAGGCGAATTTAGGTAGAACCCTAACCTGTCTTGGGTTAGCGCTGGCGGCATAGACAGTAGTGAAAATACTGAAAATGATGACAGCAGCCAGCAGGGCAAGTTGGATTCGGTTCATGCTTTAACTCTAACCAAAACTAAAACATAGACTTGAGGGTATGCGTAAACTCTGGCTGAAATACACCTTCTACCGCCTAGGCCTGTTCCTTGGGCTAACAGTGGTGATGGGCTTGGTTGGCATTCCTTGGGTTTTTGCAGCAATTTTCGGGGCCATGATCTCATTTGCAATCTCGATGATTTGGCTTGCCGGCTTACGGGATCAACTGAGTAAGGAAATCTACTCGAAGCGGAACAAGCCCAAGGATGCTGATGAAAAAGTGGAAGACGAGATCTAGAAAGTAACCGTCAACACACCCCAGCAGAACAAGCTGGCAAAAGCCAGGCTCAAAATACTGGTCAGCGATAGCGCCAAGATAAGCGATTTAGCGTCCTTAGCCGTATTGGCAATAATCAAAATGATTATTGCTGGAATAACTAGCAGGTTGGTTAGGAAAGTTGCCGGGGCAACTAGCCAAAATGGCACTAGCAAAACAAACGGCGCTATCACTAAGAGGCTAAAAATAAATAGTGCCGGCTTTCTGCCTATGCGCGCCGCCAATGTTCTCTTATCGCTTTTTAGATCGGTTTCGATATCTCTGATGTTGTTGATGAGCAAAACCGCAGTTGCAAAACAGCCCGACATAATTCCGGCATATATAGCAAGCGGGTTCCAATCCAATACTTGGATGTAGTCGGTACCAACAACAGCAACCAATCCAAAAAAGATAAAGACAACTAATTCACCAAGGCCTGCATACCCGTAAGGCTTTTTCCCCCCGGTATAAAACCAAGCCGCAATAATACAAACTGCACCAACAGCAATAAACCACCACTGCGAAGTAAGCAAAGTGATAATCAGCCCAAAGATTCCAGCAACAGCAAAACAAATGAAAGCGGCGGCTAGCACTGCCTTAGGTTTTGCTAAACCACCACCGGTTAGTCGCTTTGGCCCGACTCGGTTATCATCAGTTCCCTTGATGCCATCACTGTAATCGTTGGCGTAGTTCACAGCTATTTGCAAAAACAGAGCGACACCTAGAGCAAGTAAAACTAAATGAAGTTTCAGATCAACTACCAGCGAAGCTGTTCCAGCACCCATAAGTACTGGCGCAATCGCTAACGGCAGGGTTCTAAGCCGTGCACCTCTAAGCCAGATCTTCACTTGTCTCCTTCAAAGAGTTTTTCAAGGGTGATCAGATCCGTCTTACCGCTATTAAGTCTTGGTATCCGATCAACTCTGATAACCCTAATCGGTTTAGCAGCAACACCAAGCTGCTCAAATACTGCCGCTGCTAGATAATCAGCCACCTCAGGAGATCCAACGTAAACTAAGCCAACACGTTGACCCCATTGTTCAGAATCAAGAGCACAGCCGGCTACCTCCACCACACCGCCAATCGAAAGTGCAACATCTTCTATCTGATCGATAGATATTTTCAAGCCACCGGAGTTGATAACCCGGTCAATCCTGCCCAATACCTTTAGCTTGCCATCTTCTAGCTCAGCTAAATCCTGGGTATTCAGATATCCTGTTGCATCGGCAACATCATTAGCCAGCATCGCTCCGCTGATAGCGAGCGTGCCGTTGTCATTGATCCGCAGGTTCACTCCAGGTAGTGCTAATCCGTCATAAACACAGCCACCTGCGGTTTCAGCCATACCGTAGCTGGACACAACATTGACATCGTTTTCTCTGAAGTAATCAACCACAGATTCTGAAACCGCTTGACCACCGACTA
>JAURKU010000001.1 GCA_030831605.1 Rhodoluna sp. | reverse complement strand
TCACCTGGCGGCGAAGCTCATTTCAAGTATCTCGATTACTACGAGGGCACGGAGCGATTCGGAGTTCAAGTTGCTGCAAATCTAACCGAGGCTCTAACGGCTCAAGCACCTGCTATCCCTAAATTTGATTTTGAGAAACTCCTAGCAACTTTTCCAGCAAAGGAAATTGCAGAGCTGGCGAATACTCGTTTACCAATGGCAAGCTCGGAGATGGTTGGCGCTAAAGCCCGCAAAGCACACCGAGAGGATTTCGAGCATTCCACTAGTAACTCGGTGGTGGTTAGATCAGAAACACTATGGGTTATGGGCACCAAGGGAAGCATTTCGCTAGCTCCGGTAGATATAGAAGGTGACTATTCAGCGGTAACCCTGACGCTGAAACCAGCCGTGGTGGTCAGCACTAAAGCAGGTTTCACGGTGAAAGTCTCAGTTGAAAATGGGTCCAGCACGATAGTTCATTGGGTGGCTGGTAATCGTGAACCGAAAGAAGTTCAGCTTCCGGTTTCTAGGCAGATGTGGAATGAGGGGATTACGATTACAGTCAAGGCAAACTCAATTGGTATGGGGGCAGGGCGAATATCTCCTAAAAATATCGGCTTATCGGTAGGTGTTCTCAGCATCGGTTCAGCGATACCGGGATGAGCAGGTTCTAGTGGTTAGCGTAATTTCAGGTTGCACGCAGGTTAGGTTCCAGTCTCAGAAAAACCACAAAATGTATTGCGACCGTTGGGGCTATGAATACATTTGGGACGAAAAGCCTAGAGAAATTAAGTCTCCTTATGACCACAAGATTCACGCTCTGCTTGATCTTCCAGTAGATGACCGGTGGTGGTTCTGGGTGGATGATGATGCCTTCTTCACACAAATGGATACCCCACTGGAGAGCTTTGTTAAAAATTTCGATAAAAAAGCCCAATTGGTTTTTGCTAAGAGTCCGATCAACCCAAAAGGTGGCTGGACTTATCTTTCTTCAGGAAACTTCTTTTTTAGATCTAGTAAAAAAGTTCACAAATTCCTCGAGAGCGTTTTAGCCAGCGATCTAGTGACAATAAAACAGTGGTGGGATGCCGACAAACTCGGGATGTTTACCAAAGGTGACCAGGATAAAATCGTCTATCAGCTCTTTCAGCAGAGGCGAATGATGAAGCGAACCACAATACTTCCTTACGACACCTTTAACTTCCGGCCATATCACTTCGAAAAATCATTTGACGAGCACTTCCTATCGCACTTTGCAGTGCCCGGCGTAGCCAAGGTCGATTCCATCGAAGAATTTCGAGCACGATTTAATTTTCCAGACTCATCGTTGACCATGCCGTAAAGTAAGATAGCTAAGCAATTAGAAAAAGGGGGAATGCCTTGAAATTGAATAGGTTACTTCAGGTTGCCGCAATGTCGGCGTTGGTGGGGTTGGTAACATCCTGCACAACCACAGGGAAAAAAGCAGGAAACGAAACTGATGATAAAAACACTTCGGTCATAGCGACACCGTCTGCTAAGCCGGTGGAGTATCTTGGCGAGAAGAAGACGATTCAAGACCTTCTCGCTGAAATCCAGACCGCAGATGCAGCTAGTAATTGGAAGGAAAAACCCCTCGGCGAAGCTGAAAAAGGAACATCGCTTGTGGCTCAGTTTCAGTCAAAATCAACTTGTGATTTTCTGGTATTCGATACCTTTCAAGATGCCGTCAACATAGATCAGGGAGTTTGGAACAACACCTACACCCTCTTGGGCAGATATGCCCAACTTGGAGTAATCGTGGTTAGTTACCAAGACTCATGTACCGATAATCTTCCAGATTCTATTTATTTTCCTCGGCTAAACGAAAACCCCTCGGCAACCTTGCTTACCGCTACAAAAGCGAACATAAGTGATTGTCTAGTTAGGCATGCTGAGTGTCTTCTGGACGAAGGAGACAGGTTTCCAGAAGAGGGAGCAAACACTCTAGGGAAACCGCTGCATGAGCTGTTCTTGCTCTCGGAAGCCGGTTTTTGTGTTACTCCTGTAGCAGACGATGTTTTCCCTGGCGGGCGAAATAGCTGTGATGTTCCAGAAGATCTGCCGGGTTCCGAGAAGTATCTGACGATAACTCAGGTCGCTATGGATGCCGACATACTCAGAGTTGCCGCTTCAACTAAATCTGTTGATCTAGATCTCGGCAAATATTTCATCTATGACGATGGCTGGGCAATCTATGCATGGGGCTCAACCGAAAAGCAAGAATCGCTCTTCTTAGAGATGAACAAGATTGCTAAAGGAACCCTAGTAGCGCTCTACTAATTAGAGAGCTTTGAGGATATCTTCAACGCGTTCTTTAGCATCACCAAATAGCATGGCCGCATTCTCTCTAAAGAAAAGCGGGTTCTGCACACCGGCATAACCTGAAGCCATAGAGCGCTTGAATACGACCACGTTCTCAGCTTCCCAGACCCTAAGTACTGGCATCCCAGCAATAGGGCTGCTTGGATCTTCTGCTGCGGCTGGGTTTACGGTGTCGTTGGCACCAATAACGAGAACGACTGATGTATTTGCCAACTCGTCGTTGATTTCATCCATCTCGTCGACAATATCGTAAGGAACTTTGGCTTCTGCTAACAGCACATTCATGTGTCCTGGTAGACGGCCGGCTACCGGGTGAATACCAAAGCGAACCGAAATGCCGCGCTCTCTCAATTTGGCGGCAAGCTCCGCTACCGGATACTGCGCCTGAGCAACAGCCATGCCGTAGCCAGGAGTAATAACTACAGAACTAGCATTTTTTAGAAGTTCGGCTACCGAGGCAGCGTCTAGTTCTCGATATTCACCTAACTCTTCATCCTTAGCCGATGGCGCTTCAATACCAAAGCCACCTGCGATTACAGATATAAATGATCTGTTCATCGCCTTACACATGATGTATGAAAGGTAGGCACCTGATGATCCCACTAGGGCTCCGGTAACAATCAATAGGTCATTGCTTAGTAGGAATCCAGCTGCCGCTGCGGCCCAGCCAGAGTAACTGTTGAGCATGGAAACCACAACCGGCATATCTCCGCCACCGATGGAGGCAACCAGGTGCCAACCTAGAGCAAGTGCTAGGGCGGTGACAGCGATGAGTATCCAAAGCTCAGGTGTGATTACATACCAAACCGTGAAAGCAACAAAGCCAACAAGTGCGCCGACGTTGAGGAAATTCTTACCAGGTAGCATCAGCGGCTTTGAAGAAATCTTGGCCGAGAGCTTTAGGTAAGCAACAATCGAACCGGTAAAAGTCACCGCACCAATAAATACTCCAATGAACACTTCGGCGTGATGGACACCCTTGAGAGCTTCTGGTGTTTCAACGTCATAAAGCGCGCCATTCCAGCCAATAAATACTGCGGCCAAGCCAACAAAACTGTGTAGCAGGGCAATTAGCTCCGGCATGCCGGTCATCTCGACAACTTTGGCACGCCACAAGCCGATGCTCGCACCGATTACTAAGCCAACCAAGAGGAAAATCAGGCCAACCTGAGCCGCTGGATCACCCCAACCGTTACTAACAGTGAGTAGCCCAGTGGTGGCCAAAGCCAAAACCATACCGGAGATTCCGTAGACTATTCCACCCTTAGAGGTTTCATGCCTACTCAGTCCAGCAAGGCTCATGATGAACAAAAGCGATGCGACGATATAGCTAGCAGTTGAGATCTCAGGTGCAAAATCAAATAGCATTTCCATTATTTGCCACCCTTCGAGAACATCTTGAGCATTCGTCTAGTTACCGCAAATCCTCCAAATATATTTATGCTCACCAAAAGAACAGCAACTCCGGCCAGAATCTGAACAACTAGATTCGGGGTAGTCAACTGCAGCAGCGCGCCGACAATGATGATTCCGGAAATCGCGTTGGTAACACTCATCAGCGGTGTGTGCAGTGCGTGGTGCACTTTACCAATCACGTAGAAGCCAACCACAACAGATAGAGTCAGCACCAGGAAGTGCTGGGGAAGTGGGGCTGGCGCAAATGCGCAGATTAGGAAAAGGGCGGTCGCTCCTAGAGCGATAAGCGCGCTGCGTAATTTAGCCGACATCTTCTTTTCAACTTTTGCAATCGGCGCTGCCGTCTTAGTTTGCGCAGGAGCTGCAGACACCTGAACTGGTGGCGGTGGCCAGGTGATCTCACCGGCTCTAACCACTGTTACTGCTCGTTGCACGACGTCTTCAAAATCGAGCGATAATTCACCGTCTTTATTAGGCGTGAGAAGTTTGATCAAATTGACCAGATTTGTTCCAAATAGTTGTGAGGCTTGTGCTGGAAGACGTCCTGGCAGATCGGTATAACCGAGAATAGTGACACCATTGGCAGTGACGATTTTTTTACCGGCAACAGACCCTTCAACGTTTCCGCCCTGAGCTGCTGCCATATCAACGATGACGCTACCAGGCTTCATGCTGGCAACATCTGCTGCGGTAATCAGTTTTGGAGCCGGTCGCCCTGGAATTAGAGCAGTTGTAATTATGATGTCAACATCTTTTGCTTGTTCGGAGTAAATTTCGGCAGCACGCTTATCGTAGGCTTCGCTGGTGGCCTTGGCATAACCGTCCGATGACTGCATTTGCTCTGCAACTTCTACTGGGAGGTACTCACCACCAATTGATTTGACCTGATCGGCAACTTCTGGACGTGGATCAGTTGCTCGAACAATTGCTCCCAAGCTGGAGGCCGCGCCAATGGCGGCAAGACCAGCAACACCAGCACCAGCAACTAAAACTTTTGCTGGGGGTACTTTTCCGGCTGCAGTTACTTGGCCGGTAAAGAAGCGTCCAAATTCATGTGCCGCTTCGACTACCGCGCGGTAACCAGCAATATTTGCCATTGAGCTAAGAACGTCCATTGACTGTGCTCTCGAAATACGCGGAACCGCGTCAAGGGCAATTGCGGTAATTCCACGAACTCCCAATGATTCGACGAGATCGGGTCTGAGCCCCGGGGCCATCAGGCTTACTATTGTCGCCCCATCAGTTAATTTCTGAATTTCATCGGTGGTTGGCGCATTTACTTTGAGAATGATTGCTGATCGCCATATCTCAGAACTGGAGGCAATTTTGGCCCCAGCTTCAAGATAGGCAGAATCAGGAAATGAGGAGAGCTCTCCAGCACCTTGTTCGACAGCGACTTGATAGCCAAGCCCGAGAATGGCCTTTATTGTGGCTGGGGTGGCGGCAACACGGGTTTCCCCTGGTTGTTCTTTTACGATACCGATTAGCTTCATGGGGTTAATAATTGCCTACTTTCTCGCTAAACCCAAACCAGAAAGGCCCTCTAGCTAGGCGATTTTGAAGATATCTGTTCAACTTCCGTTAACCTTGCGTAACTGTTTGATTTACCCTTGGCCAACATCATTATTGGTATGCGACTAGGCCTAAGTCCCAGAAATTCAAAGCAAAGCTCGACCTCAAATGAAAGTCAGAGCCAGGCCCTCGCTATTTCGAGTGATTCGCCAAGACTGATCAAACACGTCTACGATGCTCAAGACCAGATCTTCCGCACAGTCATGCGTGCAGCTGGAAGCTCAGTGCTGGTAATCATGGCCATGGTTGGAATTTTCCTTGCGCTTAGAGCAAGCGAAGCCCTTGGCAAAGTTGGTTTAGGCTTCTTCACCATTCAGGCGTGGGAGCCTGATTCAGGAAATTTCGGTATTGCTGCAGTTATCGCCGGAACGGTAATAATTGCCGTTATCGCCGTTTCAATAGCTGTCCCTTTCTCACTTGGCACAGCACTCTATATAAGTGAATACGCCCCAAGGCGAATCAAGAAGTTCTTGATTACTCTCGTGGATCTCATGGCGGCAATTCCTTCGGTGGTTTTTGGTCTTTGGGGGTTTTTCTATTTACAAAACGAAATAACTCCAGTGGCCAAGTGGATTTCACAAAATTTCGGATGGATTCCATTCCTTTCGGTTCAAGGAAGCGATCCGAATGATCCGCTAACTAGCAATACGATTTTTACCTCTTCGAGCTTGATTGCCGGCATCGTGGTTGCTCTAATGATTACACCAATTGTCACATCGGTTATGCGAGAAGTGTTTTCGCAAGCTCCTATTGGTGAAAGAGAAGCAGCGCTTGGGCTTGGTTCAACTCACTGGGGAATGGTGAGAAATGTTGTTCTCACTTTTGGAAAAGGTGGAATCATTGGTGCCACCATGCTCGGTCTGGGTAGAGCACTTGGCGAAACCATCGCTGTTTACATGATTATTTCTCCGGTGTTTGTGATTCAACCTCGAATTTTGGAAAATGGCGCAAACTCGGTATCCAGTTTGATTGCTCTGCGCTACGGTGAAGCTACTCAAATGGGAATGTCTGCACTGATGGCGGCAGGTCTAGCCCTATTCATTCTTACGTTGATTGTGAATTTTGTCGCCTCATCCATTGTGGCTCGATCCAGATCGGGGGCGAGCAGCTAATGGCTAACACCGAAATAGTTGAAGAGCAAAAAAGGCAGCTGCACGGCCTTCGCATCCGAGACATGCTGACCACACTTACGGCAGCAACAGCCGCAATTTCAGCGACCGGATTCATGTTCGCCGTTGCGCCGCTAAACGGGGCCTTATCCTTCGTGTTGCTAAGTTACGTCTTATTCGTGGCTTTTTACGCCCTAATCACCGCCTTGGATGAAGACCGCGAAGGCGTAAAAGATCGGGTCGCCTCGGTTATTGTCCGTTCTGCCGCCGTGGTAATTTTCTCGGCTTTAGTTTTTATCGTTGTCTTCACAATCACTCGCGGATTTGAAGCGCTGCCTTATCTGAACTTTTTTGTTGAAGACATGAGCCTAGCTGGGCCACTCGATCCGCTTACCACCGGTGGAATTATTCACTCGATTATCGGGTCTCTTATCCAAATTGCCATAGCACTTGCCATCACAATTCCACTTGGTTTAATCACCGCTGTTTTCCTGAATGAAATGCCAGGCAAATACAGCAGGTTTGTTAGAACCATGGTCGAAGCGATGACCGCTTTGCCTTCCATCGTTGCTGGTTTGTTTATCTACGCCACGGCAATTCTGATTCTTGGTGTTCAGAAGTCGGGATTCGCTGCGGCTCTAGCAATCAGCGTCATGATGTTACCGATCATGATCAGAGCCTCAGATGTGGTTTTACGTATTGTTCCTTCAACGCTAAAGGAAGCTTCTTTAGGTTTAGGTGCAGGTTCCTGGCGCACCGCCTGGATGGTGACCTTGCCTACCGCTAGGTCTGGTCTAACCACTGCAATAATTTTGGCCACCGCTCGAGGTATTGGAGAAACTTCTCCGGTGCTACTGACCTCAGGCTTTACCGCGAGCTTGAACCTGGATCCAACCAATGGTCCGATGGTCTCTCTGCCGTTAGCAATTTTCCAATTTGTTAAATCCCCTGAGCCAACCATGATTGCTCGTGGTTTTGGAACAGCAGCGGTGTTGATGCTCCTGGTACTAATTCTTTTCATACTAGCCAGAGTGCTCGGCTCAGATGTGAAGATTTCAAAACGTTTAGCTGGACTGCTGAAATTCCGGAGAGGGGATAAGTAATGTTTAGGCGGAGAATAAATCAGGTAGTCGCTTACCTAAGCCTGTCTCTGGTATTACTCAGTTTCAGTTCTAGCCAAGCCCAGGCAGCAGATTATGTCCCGGTCAACGGTGCTGGTTCATCTTGGTCGGCAAATGCTATTGACCAGTGGCGAAGAAATGTTGTTCAGTATGGCATGAGAGTGAACTATGCCAGCACCGGATCCTCCGATGGCCGCAACCAGTTCAAATCAGGAACCGTTGATTTTGCATCTTCGGAGATTCCCTATGGGTTGAAAGACGGTGGAGTTGTCGACACCTTGCCATCGAGAGCTTTTGCTTACCTGCCGCTGGTGGCTGGTGGAACTGCGCTGATGTATAACTTGAAAATCGGTGGCAAGCGTTTTACCAACCTTCGTCTAGACGGTGAAACTCTCACAAAAATCTTTACCGGCGTCATCACCTTTTGGGACGATGCGGCTATCGCAAAGGCAAACCCGGGGATAGCCCTGCCTAAACGAAAGATTGTTCCTGTAGTTAGATCAGACGGTTCTGGTTCGACCGCCCAGTTCACGTCTTGGATGGCAGAAGAATATCCAAAGATTTGGGATGAGTATTGCAAAGCAGCTGGAAGAAGCACACCTTGCGGTGTGACATCTAACTATCCCGTCATCGCTGGTAAGGGCTATGTTTCACAGCCAAACTCTCAAGGTGTTTCCGGCTATGTTTCGCAGAACGCTAACGAGGGAACCATCACATATGTCGAGTACTCCTACGCGTTGAAGACCGGTTTTCCTGTAGTGAAGCTATTGAACGATGCTGGATATTACGTTTTGCCGACGGCATCAAATGTTGCGGTTGCACTGTTGCAGGCAAAGATCGACACCAGACCAGGAAATACATACCTAACCCAAATTCTTAGCGGCGTTTATAACAGCAAGGACTCCAGGGCTTACCCGTTGTCGAGTTACTCATATCTGATTGTTCCTACAGCGGTTTCCGGTTCCTTCACTCAAGCCAAAGGTGCAACCTTAGGAGATTTCGCCTACTACTACCTTTGTGAGGGTCAGCAGCAGGCTGAGGTTCTGGGTTATTCACCACTTCCAATCAACCTAGTCAAGGCAGGTTTGGAACAGGTAAAGAAAATACCTGGTGTAAATGCCAAAAACAAAGACGTCAGTAAGTGCAACAATCCAACCTTTTCTCCTGACGGAAGTAACTTACTAGCTAAGACCGCACCGATGCCGCCGGAACAAGATCGCGAGGGTTACACCGGGCCAATCACGGACCCGAACCCGGGTGATTCTGGTTCAGGGGGAACTGTAGATCCAGGTAATAACGGCATCGTCGATCCTGGAAATTCAAGTAATGGTGGCGGCTTTATTGACAATGGTGGAGTGATTGATTCCAATATTGTTGGCCCCGCCTATTGTGATAACGACACAGGCATTTGTCAGCCGGTATCAGCCGCTGCGGTTACCCCACCAAGTGGTTTCGGTGGTCTAGCTGGAGTGGTTCAAACGATTGCCTTGATTATATTGTTCTTCGTATTGATACTCATAGTTCCTTTCTTACAGCTAATGCAGCGAAAGAGAAGATGAAAATCAGATTTAGAAAAGTACTGACATTGCCGCTGCTGGCAGTTTTAGTCCTGGGGAATTTATCTTTTTCCCAGACGACTTCAAATGCCGCTACTGGAAGCTCGGTAGAAATTGACTGGCTGGACACAGCGCGGAACCAAGCCAGTCACTTCTATAACGAGTTTAAAAATTTCAATGTAACCGTATCTCAAACCGAAAACCTAACCAACCAGGGAATTTCAATTACTTGGTCTGGTCTCAAACGAACTATGCCTGGGGAATTGGCAGGTAACTACGTTCAAATAATGCAGTGTTGGGGAGATGCCGCTGGGCCAACACCTGACCAGTGTCAATGGGGTGCGCCAATAACGGCAACAGAAAACCTGATGGGTTCATTTGCTGCGAACCGTGATCTGATGCGTGGGGAAGACCCCAAGCAAAGTTACACAGCTTCTTATTTGATTCCGCCACCAGTGAATCAGCCTTTCTTGCGATCATATCGAGTCCCCTTTAAATCGGTGAAACTGGAAAACACTTTCAACTTCACCAGATTCTTCTCCATCGATACCAGCAACGAAGTTTCTGCCGTTCCAAGCGGTGTCACCGGTGCAGGGCAGACCGTCTTTGAAGTTCAGACAGCCCTTGAGGCACCGCACCTAGGTTGTGGAGCGGAGACAGCTTCGGGGCCAAGATCCTGTTGGTTGGTAATCGTCCCTCGTGGCGAATTTCGTGCCGATGGTAGCCGAATCGTTGAAGGTGAACGACTAGGTGGCTCACCTTTATCGGCGTCATATTGGGAAAACCGGATTCAGGTTCCATTAGGTTTTAGCAGCTTGACTTCAAGTTGCGCGCTAGGTGCTTCGGAACGACGAGTAGTCGGTTCTGAAATGATCGCTGCGGCCTTTACCTCTTGGCAGCCGGTGCTGTGTAAGAACATAGCTACCTTCGGCTACTCGCAAATCGGTGATGGTGAAGCTAGAAGGCAAATCACTAGCGCAACAAGAGGGTCTTCCGGTTTGGCATTTATATCTGACCCGATAAGTTCTGAGCTTCTGGGTAAAAACAAATTACTGTATGCCCCGGTGGCAAACTCGGCAGTTGTAGTGGCCTATAACATCGAAAAGAACTTTCAAACCAACTCTCCGCTGGCGGCTCAAAATGGGTCGTTGGTTACTGATCTGAAGCTAAATGCCAGACTGATAGCCAAATTGCTAACACAGTCCTATCGGTCAGATGTACCTGGCGGAAACAGCCAGGACCATGTTGAAACCAATCCTCGTAGCCTTGTGACAGACCCAGAATTTATCCAACTGAACCCAAGCTTTGCCGACTTCCAGCGCGGTATCGAACCGGGAGGCCTTCTGGTTGCATTAGGTGGTTCGGATGCAAATGCCATCGTTTGGCGATGGCTGCAAAATGACGCTAATGCCAGAGCATTTCTAAATGGACAACCAGATCCTTGGGGCATGGTGCTGAATAAGTACTATCTGCAGTTGGATTTGGATGCCGACACATTGATCGAGTCTTTTCCTAAGGCAGATCTTTCAACATATCGACCAAATGCATTTACCCCAGAGCCTGGATTTTCAACCCTAGACATGCGCCCTTACTCCCATGACATGTTGGATGCAGCTCTTGCTGCTCGACGAGGAGATCCAAAAAGCAAGATCGTTTGGGATACCAACCGCATACCGGCGGCCTTCGTCTCCGTTGGTGCTCAGCCAATCGGTCAGCGTTTCATGCTCGCCATCACAGATTTGCCTGCTGCAGAAAGGTATGGCTTAGAGATCGCGAATCTTGTTCAGTCGAATGGAACGACAACTAGCCCTACAGAAGCTTCTCTGAACCAAGCGGTATCTGAAATGAGCGTTGATCAACTTTCTGGGATCCGCTTCAACAGTGGCGCTTCGATTAGAAATGGCTATCCATTGACGCTTCTGACTTACGCAGCCGTGAACATCTGCTCGCAAGACCCGAAAGGCTTGACTGAGTATGCGAGGATGCTTGAGTATGCGGTAGGTGCCGGCCAGGTCAGCGGAGAATCCCAAGGCTTGCTACCGGTTGGCTATATTCCACTTCGAGCTGATCTAACCGCTCAAACCAGATCAGTTGCCAAACTACTAACCGGTTCAAAGATTGCAGATGCCTGTGTTGAACCACCTGTAGAGCCTGAACCGGAACCAGAACCTACCGATGAGCCAGAACCTCCGGTTGATCCTGGTCCCGATGGGAATAGCCCGAAAGCAAATTACTTTAAGCCCTCCGGGGAGGCCAATCTGGCTGGAGCTATGTTCGTCGGCCTAGCTTTAATTCTTGCTTTCCCGGGATTACTTCTCGGTCGCTGGTTCCTAGTAGCGGCTAGGAAATCTAGAAAAGATGATGATAATTAGCCATTTGTTTACCAACCCGAAACCCTTGTTTCAAGTGTTGTTTAGCAAGTGTCGCGAGAGTAAACACGTCCCTGTGAAGGATCTCAGTTGAGAACCCAGGGTTTCGTTCGAAAGGAAATGCATTGAAAGAGGTATACAAAAAGTTTGTCCTCTCGCTAAGCGGAGCTGCAGTAGTCGTAGCGGGAAGCGCAATCCCATCCTACGCTGACCCTTCATCGGTGACTAAGTTCGCTGAAGTGGTTGGTCTTGGTTCAGATACCACCATGGATGTCATGGATGGTATTTCAACTGCATTGGGAACCAATTCTGATGGATCGCTAAAACTTGCAAGCTATAAAGCAGTAGGTTCCGCTGACGTAGTTGTCTCGGCAGATGGAAAGGCCATCCCTAGAGCAAATGGTTCAACCGCTGGTCGTTTGCTACTTACTGTAGCCATCGGTCAAGTTGGCTCGGCAACTGTTCCAATTGCCTTGGACGAACTAGGCAAATCAAGAACTTCAGCTGTTCCAACCACCGATCAGGTTGCCGGGAAAGTGCACTACGCTCGTTCCTCATCAGGCCCATCTGGCGCAATCTCTAACGGTGTTTTAACTTATGTTCCTTTCGCATATGACAACATGACCTATGCAACCGCACCAGTGAGCAAGATTCCATCGGATATTCCGGTAGGTACTGCTGCAAACACTTCTGAAGTTTCTCTTATGAACATTTACAAGGGAAACATTACACAGGTCATCACAGACTCCTCTTCTGGAGATTTCATCAAGTTGGCTGCCCCTAGCTACACTCCAGCAGCCGGTGAGACAAGCAACACCATCAAGGCTTACATTCCACAGGCGGGTTCCGGAACAAGAGCTTTCTGGATTTCTAAGGTTGGAATTACCGAAGGTAACATTTCTAATGGAACTACAGCAGCTAGAGATACCTTCAACGGTTTTAGCGTCCAGGAACACGATGGTTCGGCCCTTGTCGGTGACCCTTACGCTCTCGTTGGATTCTCAATTGCTCAGTGGGTTGCACAGGAAAACGGTGTTTCCCCAAAGCGTACCCAAGGTGCAGTTCTTCGCACTATTGGTGGAATGCAGCCGGTAACCCAAAGCGGTAGCGTTTATTCACCAAACAACGACTGGTCCGCGATCAAGCGCACTGTCTACAACATCGTGCCAACCGCGTTAGCAAATGCCGTTGATGACAACCCGATCAAGCGAGCTTTTGTCGGAACTGAGTCATTGGTTTGCCAGGCTAAAGATGTGATTCAGAAGTACGGTTACGCACTTCTTTCCTACACCGGAACCGATGCCATTGATGGTCTAACCCCTGGTGGAGCGGCAACGATTTGTGGAAACATTACTGAAGCAAACAGAACTAACGCGCCATCGAGCAGCACAGTATCCCTTGGTGCACCGACTCTAAACGCGTCTGGTACTAGCGCTACTGTAAGGGCAACCGTTGCCTCGAACGGAAACCAAGGCGGTGTGGTTAACCTCTACAGCAACTTTGGTCAGGACTCACAAGCTCTAGTAGCCTCTGGAACCGTTGCGGCAAACTCAACAACAGTTGACATTGAGATTGCGAACACCGGTTCTAGCACCTGGAGCAAGACCTTGACTGCTCAATTTGTGCCAACCCTAACCGGCATCGCAGTTAGCAACAGCCAGGTAGACGGCACGACCGTAGCTCTGAAAGCACCGACTTCAGTAACATTTGGAGCGGCTACTGTTGCAGCTAATGGACTAAGCGCAAGTTTCACTGCTGATCTCACTGGTTCAACCAGCGGATCGCTGAAAATCTACAACGGTTCAACAAGCGGCACTTTACTAAAGACTGTTTCTGTTACCAGTTCATCTGTTTCAGTAACTGTCGACCAGGTAAACGGTGAGGCTGTGAACTACAAGTTGGTCGGTGAGTTCGTGCCAAGTGATGCAGATGCTTTCGCATCTAGTACCACAACCGGGCTTCTTGATGTAACTCTGAAGAACTCTGTTTCTTCGGCAGTTGTAATTGCCGCCTCGGTCAAGCGCACAGTGGTGCCAAGTGCCCAGGTAACAATCAAGGATGGTAAGGCAACCAGCACAGTCGGCGCAACCGGAAGTGTTATTGGAATTGTCTACAATTCAAAGAATGTTCCAGTTGCTGTATCTTCGCAGGTCAAGCTTGTAGCCGGTAAAGCTACGCTTACCTTTGCCAAGATCGCGACAGTTGGCAAGTACACCTTGAAGGTCTTCTACGGTGGCAGTGTGTCTAACCCTGCAACAGTGATAACCAAGTCCTTCTCAGTTGTAAAGTAGTAACAAATAGCGGGTTCTGCCGTGGCCTAATACGGGCCACGGCAGAACCTATAAACACGTAAGGAAGAGATTAGCTTTGCTGAAGCTGAAGAAAAACTCTGAACCGACCAAGGCGCAAGAGCCGAGCAGTCACCCTTACGATAAAAACTTAGACCGACTAGTCTCAGCTCCTTCAGCTAAGGAGCTGAGGTTTCTTTTTGGCCGATCACTTTTTGCACTTGGCCTTTTAGCTCTCCTATTTGTGATTAATCTTCTATTGATTTCCCAAGTGCAATACCTTGCTGCCCAATCTCGAGCAAATGAAACTTTTAGATACGAATTGGCAAATGGCACCGCTCCAGTAGCGCAGGTAGATAGCGAGGGGAGACTGCTCGAGTATGGAACGGCCGTCGCCATCATCACCGTTCCGGTGATTGGTATTAACGCCATTGTTGTTGAAGGCACAGACTCGTCTGTGACAACTCAGGGCCCAGCTCACCGTCGCGATACGGTCTTGCCGGGCCAAGCCGGGACTTCCGTAGTTTATGGTCGCCAGTCTTCATTCGGTGGAGTTTTTGGACGCCTTACCGAATTAGTTCCAGGAGACGAAATCAAGGTCATCACGGGACAGGGCGAATCAACCTATTCTGTTACCTCGATCCGCCAAGATGGTGATGAAGCGACAAACGATCTCGGTGCGTCAAAGGGAAGGCTGACTCTAGTTTCTGCCGACGGGTTACCTTTCACCGGCTCTAGCATTGTTCGGGTTGAGGCTGCTCTAATTGGTGATCCAAAGCTAACCCCAGTAAGAGCAATACCGAATCAAGCTATTTTGCCGGAAGAGAAGGCGATGAGTGGAAACAGCAACGCGGTTGTGCCGATCATTTTTCTAACTCAAGCCTTGATTTTTCTTGCCATCGCAGTTCTTTGGCTATCCAGGAAATGGGGTAGGACTCAAGCTTGGCTGGCTGGAGCGCCCATCCTAATTTTCTTAGGCAGCTTATGGTCCAACTACGTAATTCAACTTTTACCGAATTTGCTTTGAAAGATTTAAGGAAGGAATCCAAATGAGCCAACAGGACGGACCTAAGTCACCAACCTCTAGCGCGTCGAGGGTGGCAGTAAAGCCAATCTCGATGACAAGGACCAAGGCTAAATCAACCAAGTCCAACCAAGGATTGGCCACTCTAGTCGGCGAGGATGTTTCTGCATGGTTTGGCCAGCGTAAAGTCTTGGACCGAATCAACCTAACCATGCAACCTGGCAAGGTGACCGCACTTATTGGTCCTTCCGGTTGCGGTAAGTCCACATTCCTGCGCGTGCTCAACCGAATGCATGAACTAGTTCCATCCGCTTCCATGGCCGGTAAAGTCCTGCTAGACGGCACCGACATCTACGATCCAACCAAACGGGTAACCGAAGCCAGACGCGATATCGGAATGGTCTTCCAGAAGCCAAACCCTTTCCCAGCCATGAGCATTTACGAGAACGTCATCGCTGGGCTTAAGCTGACCTCGGTAAAAAAGTCAAAAAGTGAACTTGATGACATCGTGGAGGAATCATTAATTAAGGCGGGGCTCTGGAAGGAAGTGCATGACCGTTTGGATTCTCCCGGTGGCGGACTTTCTGGTGGGCAACAGCAGAGACTTTGTATTGCTAGATCATTATCGGTGCGTCCACGAGTCCTGCTAATGGATGAGCCATGTTCGGCACTAGACCCGACATCAACTTTCCGAATTGAAGAAACAATTTTGGAACTTGCTCATGAGGTCACAATTGTTATCGTTACCCACAACATGCAGCAGGCGGCTAGAGTTTCCGACCAATGTGTGTTCTTCCTAGCTGAAGCTGGAACTCCTGGAGTAATTGTTGAACAGGGTGATACCACCAAGATTTTCCAAAACCCAGATGACCCTAGAACACAGGATTACGTGACCGGACGTTTCGGTTAGACACCGGTTTACTGTAACTGTATTTAACTAGCCTTGGTTAAAGCGCTTAGATCTTGCTATAACTTCTAAGCCTAAGATTCCCACTAAGCCTAAAGCTGCGCTGACGAGCAATTCGTTTAAGCTAAGTGCCACAAATCCCAAGAATTCATTTAGGAAAGGTATTACAAACACGCTTGCGAAAATACCGATGCAAGTTAGCACGATTAGCACTCGAGTCAAATCAAGTGGACGGCTGAGAATCAACACAACCCAGAGACTCAGGATAGATAAAAGGATAATGACGCTACTCTGCGAGCTGACCCCGCCAGCAGTTGACTGAAGTTGAAAAGCACTCATGAGATAAAACTGGCTGAGTACCAGAATTGCCATTAGCGATCCAGCCGGAATTGAAAGGGCAAGAGTTCTCTTTAGGAATCCTTTGCGATATCTCCTTGCGTTTGGCAGCAATGCCAGAGCAAAAGAAGGTAAGCCGATGATGTAAATATCTAGAGCGGTGATCTGCCTTGGAGTGTAAGCAAATCTCCAAGACAATAGCCCAAAGGTAATTGCCAAGATCGCAGCCCAAACAGTTTTAGTTAAAAACAGACTGGAAACTCGCTCCATGTTTGCAATAACTTTTCGTCCCTCAGCGACTACCTGCGGTATTGCGCTGAATTGCCCACCTACCAAAACCAATTTAGCTACAGCCTTTGTAGCGGGGCTCCCAGAGCCCATGGCAATGCCCAAATCGGCTTGTTTCAGGGCAAGCGCATCATTAACCCCATCTCCGGTCATTGCCACTACATGGCCTTTCAGCTGCAGTGCCTTGATCATTTGCCGTTTTTGCTCTGGATTGACTCTGCCAAAGACAAAGTTTTCCTCAAGTACTGCTGCCAAGTCTTCCAAATTCTCCGGAAGCGCATTTCCGTCGGTGACTTGTTCTAAGCCTGATTTAGTGAAGTTTTGCAAACCTGCGAGTTTGGCAACAGCAGCCACTGTTTTTGGATTATCCCCGGAGATGATTCGAACCGAAACGCCTTGTCCAGCAAAGTACTCAAGCGTTTGTTTTGCATCTCCGCGGATTTGTTCTACCAGGCTAATTAGAACTTTTGGGGTTAGTTGACTAGATTCCACATTCAGTTCAGAAAGTGTTGTTGGAGTTGAGGCTAGAACTAGCACACGGTATCCAGCTGCTGCAAGAAGCTGGGCTGAGTTGAAATCCTCTGGGAATTGAACTTCATCGATAACTATCTCTGGCGCACCAAGGATCCAGGTTTCTTCAAGCCCAGAATCTGATCGGATTGTATAGCCGGAGTACTTCTTAGCTGAGTCAAAGGGTATCTTTTGAATAATACTTAGAGGTTCTGACTCCTTCAAGGAAGCCCCGATGGCCTTGGCGGTTAGGTTCGCTTCAGGGTCTCGGGCAAAGTGCTCCAATACCTTGGTCCATTCGACATTTAGCTGAACACTTTTATTTAGTTCAGTTATCGATTGAACGGCTAAATC
>JAURKU010000018.1 GCA_030831605.1 Rhodoluna sp. | reverse complement strand
CTCTCATGTCGTCTCCTTAGGGCTGGTTAACCAACGGTATCGCATCATTTCAAACCTAACTTAGCAAGCACTATTCCCAGGCTGATGCACGGGCAACTAGCGCCTCAATGAGATCTGGTGGCCGTACTGCCTTAATTCGCCCGCCGGAGGCCAAAATCATTGACACTAGCCAATCCCTCGAATAAACCCGTAGTTCGACCTCAACGGCGTGCCACATGTACTCCTTGAAGCTCACTATGTCTACCTGGTCGAGTTGTCCGTAATAAGCCTTGTCGAGTTCAATCGCAGCTAAGTATTCGCGCTTAGCTTCCGCCGGTTCCTCATCAGCCGGAATAGCGATTGCTTTGTCACTTAATTTCGCTTCCAAAATTCGATCCATTCGGAAGCTGCGCCAAGCCTGCGAATTCTGACACCACGCTTTTAGGTATACAAAGTCATCCTGAGAATAGATCTTTACCGGATCGACCATACGCACCGAAACATCTTCTTTGGTGACTCCGGCATATTTGATTTCGATCGCTAGTTTTGACTCAATTGCTTCTGAAACAACAGAGTTCACATCATCAGATATTCGGGCAGTTACGACATTGATGGCACTATCAGCGTTCGGTAGTGCTTGTTGGATTTTTTGAATCAAGCCGCCTACTATTTCGGCGTCGACCAGGTTCGGGAATTGTTCTAAGTAGTGCAAGCCACCCAACAATGCAGAGGCTTCAAACTCCGAAAGCTTTACTGGCCGATCAAGCGCTTTGGCATCTGAGACGAAAATTGAATCAGAATCTTCAAAGTCAATGTCAACTAATCCCCCGCCAGCCTGGGACGGACCCGTGACGACTAACTGGCTGATTAGTTCCAATGCATGTTTATCCGAGATGTCGAAGTGCTTGGCAACTTCAGACAGTGAAGCACCATTGTTTGCTACCAACCAGGGCAGAAGTTTGATCAAAAGTTCAAGGTCATTTGCCAAAGTTATGCACCGACAAAGTTGTTGAAACAATCCGGGTTACGGAATCTTGCAGTGACTGCGGAGACTTGACCCTCGTGACATCGCACGAGCTGGCAATCAGTCCAATTAACTGCGACTCGTGATGATAAGGAATCGTCAATTCATCCCAATCATCACCAATCTCACAGGTAGTTGCTAGCACCCGAAGTGAAGCGGCTCGACCAGGTCGAACCAAAACCGTAGCAATGGTTGCGTCCTTATCTGAATGCTCCCAGGTATCGGTAATCGCTGAAAGATCATAGTCCTTAGGCATAGACTCCAAAATGTCGTGCTTTGTTTCGACCAGGTCGCCAACTATTCGGTCAGTACGAAAAGTTCGAACCTCACCCTTATCTTGGTCAAAGCCAATTAAGTACCAGTGTCCCGAATGCAGTAATGCCCGCCAGGGATCAATGGTTCGTTTAACAACTTCTGATTGATTGAGCCCGACATAATCTAATACGACCGTCTTGCCGTTGGCTATGGCAGCAAGAATCTCGGTGATGTGACGACGACCTTTAGCCAACGAAACCGGTACCGAAATCTCAGCGCCTTGCTCTCTGGCGTCCACACTCGATACCGCTTGCCGCGCAGCAGTGCTCAATTGCGCGTTCTGCCAGGCACTTGCAGCTAAGGCTAGATAAGTGCGTTCTTTGGCTGAGATTGAGATTTCTGGCATTAACCAGTCCGAGCGATCAATTCGATATCCCAAAACGTCGTCATGGAACATATCCACTGGCTTGGTCTCTACCGGAATCGCTAAATCGCGTAGCGCAGCTTTATCCCGCTCAAACATTCTTTCGAAAGCTTCATTTGAGTCGCCATAGCCTGGAACTCGCTCCCGAATCTGTTCTCGCGTTAACGGTGTTCTGGAATTCAGCAAGACAAAGAGCAAGTTGAGCATGCGCTCAGTGCGTGCTCTTGCCATGACTTAAGAAACAGCTAAAAGATCGATGATGAAGACGAGAGTTTTTCCAGAAAGTCTGTGACCACTACCTGCAGCGCCATAAGCCATCTCAGGTGGAATGGTTAACTTTCGGCGTCCGCCAACTTTCATACCTGGGATACCTTCTTGCCATCCGACAATCAATCCCTTTAGGCGAAACTCTATGGACTCGCCACGATCCCAAGAGGAATCGAACTGCTCACCAGTCTCGAAATCAATGCCCGCGTAGTGAACTGTCACAGTTTGGCCTGGCCCCGCTTCAGTTCCATCGCCAACTTGTAAATCTTCAATAACTAACTCAGTTGGTGCTGGACCCTCTGGAAAATCAAACTCTGGTGCCTGCATGGATTCCTCTATCTGCTAATTGATTCGGTCTTAACGTAACTCGGACAATCTATTCAAAACTTACTAGGTCAACTACGAAGATCAAGGTTTCACCAGGCTCAATACCGCTACCTGGAGGTGGGTTATTGCCGTAGCCGAGTTCGGCTGGAATAACTAGAAGACGCCGACCGCCAACTTGCATTCCAACAAGACCTTCTTGCCAACCCAAAATCACGTTATCCAACGGAAAGGTCGCTGGTTCACCGCGCACCCAAGAAGCATCAAACATCTGCCCAGTTGCTCCGCCATATCCAACATAATCTGCAGTTAGTGTTGCTCCTGCTGGAAGTGGGTCGCCGGTACCAACAATCACGTCTGTAACTTGCAGTTCAGTTACCGGATCGCCTGGCGTGATAGCAACGACCGGCTCGGAGCCAGCTTCACCAGTTACTTCGACACTTACCGGAGTTCCAGTTAATGCGGGAGCGGAGTCGGAAGATGCTGACGCAGCAGGTGTCGATGTTTCATCAGATGATGAAGAGCACGCAGTAAGCATTAGGGCCATAGAAATTACTAAAACTGAAGTACGAGTAAACATTTCTCAATCCTACAATCAGGAAGTTACTGCCTCTTGCATGGAGTCGATAAGTTTCTGAACTCGCTCATCTACATTGGCAAATGGGTCCTTGCACAAAACTGTTCGTTGCGATTGATCATTCATCTTCAGGTGTACCCAATCAACGCTAATGTCCTTACCGGCATCTTGCGCAGCGGCGATAAAGTCTCCTCGTAGCTT
>JAURKU010000017.1 GCA_030831605.1 Rhodoluna sp. | reverse complement strand
TTCTCCTCATAGTCCAAGGAGGCATAGCCCTGAGTCTTTGACTTCAAGTTGTCAAAGAAGTCGAAAACGATTTCAGCCAGAGGCATGTCGTAGCGTAGCTGAACACGATCAGTTCCGAAATACTGCATGTCAACCATGGCTCCACGCCGCCCCTGGCAGAGCTCCATAATTGAACCAACATAGTCCTTAGGTGAAAGTATTGTTGCTCGCACCATCGGTTCTAGCACTTTAGAGATTTTCCCGGTTGGAAATTCACTCGGGTTGGTTACAGTAACTTCCTTCTTGTCATCAAGAGTTACCTCATAGATAACCGAAGGTGCAGTTGCAATTAGATCTAGACCAAACTCGCGCTCTAGTCGTTCGGTAATAATCTCCAGGTGCAGAAGACCTAGAAAACCGCACCTAAACCCAAAGCCAAGAGCAACCGAAGTTTCAGGTTCATAAACCAAAGAAGCATCTGAGAGCTTTAGCTTGTCTAGAGCTTCACGCAGAATCGGATAGTCAGAACCATCAATTGGGTAAATTCCTGAATAAACCATCGGCTTAGGTTCTGAATAGCCCTTCAGGGCAACTGTTGCCGACTTCATAGCAGTGGTAACAGTGTCACCAACCTTGGACTGTCGAACATCCTTCACACCGGTAATCAGATAACCAACTTCACCGACACCTAAACCTTTGGTTGGTTCTGGTTCAGGTGAAGAAACGCCAATCTCCAAAAGCTCGTGAACAGCTTTCGTTGACATCATTGTGATCTTTTCACGGTTACTCAAACTGCCGTCAACCATACGAACGTAAGTTACAACACCACGGTAAGAGTCATAGACCGAGTCAAAAATCATCGCTCTAGCTGGAGCGTTCGGGTCGCCTACCGGATTAGGTATTGTCTGAACAATTTTGTCCAGCAGTGCATCGACACCGACGCCGGTCTTACCGGAAACTCGCAAACAGTCTTCTGGTTTACCGCCAATTAGTTCAGCCAACTCTTCGGCATACTTTTCTGGCTGTGCGGCAGGAAGGTCAATCTTGTTTAGTACCGGAATGATGGTCAAGTCATTCTCTAAAGCCAAATACAAGTTAGCTAGGGTCTGAGCCTCAATACCCTGAGCAGCGTCAACTAGAAGCACCGCCCCCTCACAAGCTGCCAACGATCTAGAAACCTCGTAGGTGAAGTCAACGTGCCCCGGAGTGTCAATCATGTTTAGGGCATAGGTTTGCTTATCGAACTCCCAGGGCATGCGAACAGCCTGAGACTTGATAGTGATGCCGCGCTCACGCTCAATGTCCATACGGTCCAGATACTGGGCACGCATGGATCGGGCATCCACAACACCGGTCAACTGGAGCATCCGGTCAGCCAAAGTGGACTTACCGTGGTCAATGTGGGCAATAATGCAGAAGTTACGGATGAAATCCGGGTTGGTCTTTGCCGGCTCTAGAGCTGACTTAGCACGTGGCGACAAGGAAGACCTCTTTTAGAAAACTTAGGGTAAATGGCGATTGCCTTGGCTATATTCTCGCATAAACCAAGGGCTTTAGGCTTGCCCAAGCCCCTAAATCGCTGGTATTCTTATCAAGTTCAGTTGAGTGTCTCCAACCGAACAAATCCAAAAACGTTTTTTATAGTTCGTCTCGCCGGAGATGATCTAAACCAATGAAAGTGAAACATGGCAAATATCAAGTCGCAGATCAAGCGCATTGGCACCAACGCTAAAGCTACCGAGCGCAACAAGGCTGTTCGTAGCGAAGTAAAGACCGCCGTCAAGGCCGTTAGAGTTGCTGCCGCTGCCGGAGACAAGACCAAGGCAACTGAAGCACTAAAGGTAGCGTCAAAGAAGTTAGACAAGGCTGTTTCAAAGGGTGTCCTACACAAGAACCAGGCCGCTAACCGCAAGTCAGCTATCGCTAAAAAGGTTTCAGGCCTCAAGTAAAGAAACTTAAACTAAAGAACCCGCAACTTGCGGGTTCTTTTTTATTTGGCCGGGATATGCCGATTTCTTCCAGCCAGGTAACCAGAAAGCAACTGGATAACTGTCATCAGGACTAACATCCAAAGACTTGCATCCCAACTGCCGGTAAGTCTTCTTAGTTCACCAAATAAGAAAGTCCCTGAGGCGGCAATTAGGTATCCCCAGCCTTGAGCTAGCGAAGACAACTGCGTTGTTTGGGTGGCAGTGCTAGCCCTGGTGCCAATCATGGTTAGAGAAATCGGGAAAGTGGAAGCAAAGCCAAAACCCATAATCAAGCAACCGGTGAGAACCAGATCCGGGCTAAGCCAAATAATCATTAAACCTGTCAGTGTGAGGGAACTTACAAAAACAGAAATGAATGACAGTGCTTTCAATTTCCTAATCACTAGAGAGATTAGAAAGCCGGTTGGAACTCCAACAAAAGTGGTCAAGCCTAGAAGACCACCGGCATCAACTTCACTCATGCCACGATCGACCAGAAGAGATGGTAGCCAGTTCAACACCGCGTAGAAGCCGGTAGATTGCAGACCGAAGAAGCCGACGATTGCCCAGGTAAGCGGGGAACGTAGAACAGCTTTGCGTTCTTCCGTGTGTGTTTCGGCAGTAACAACAGCATCTTCGCTCTTCGTTCTGGAGATAGGAAACCAAAAGAATATGGCTAGAACGGCAGGAATAATCCAAATCGCTAAAGCTCCGCGCCACGAACCAAAGATCTCAGAGGTCGGAACCGCGATGGTTGCAGCCAAGCTGGCTGAGATTGCTAACAGGGTTACATAAACACCTGTTATTAGTTCAATCTTTTTTGGGAACTGCTCACGAACCACAGTTGGAATTAGAACGTTGCCCATAGCTATCGCCAAACCAATAACTATGGTGCAGCTGAGCAATAGGAAGAAGCCACCAACCAGGCGCAACGCCATTGAGGCAACCAGGGCAATAAGCACCAGCATCATGGCTTTGTTTAGTCCCATGCGTTTGACCAGCCATGGTCCGCCGAAAGCTCCCAAACCAAAACAAACCACTGATATCGAAGTGAGGATACCTACCTCGAGATAACTCAGGCCTTCGATTGAAATTAACTGTGGAACCAGAGGGCCAATAGCCGCTACCGGTGGCCTAAGCACTAAAGAAATAAACACCAGAGCAATCAGAGCCCAAATTGCAATTCTCGATCTAGACATTTACTCTTCCCTTGTTAGCAATAAGTCGAACCAGTCGCTCCATGGCAAATACCGGATCTTTCTGTCCACCCTTGATGGCGAAATCTGTTTCAGCTAGTTCATTGATCACAAAAGCCAAGTCATCTTCAGTCCAACTCGCAACCGCAGCCCTAGCTTTGTTTAGCATCCAGTCTTGAACTCCAACACTCTGCGGTGTTGCCTTTGGATTCCCAATCACTTTAGCCATAGTTCCAATGCTTCTGGCAATCGAAGTAACTATTAGGACAGGCTCGACTCCTTGGTCTAGCGCATGTCTGAGTAGCAGCACCGACTCAGCAGTCCTACCAGCCAGGGCAGAGTCAGCGATCTTGAAACCATTGGACTCTAGACGACCGCCAAAGTACTTTTCAACAATCTCAGGTGTTATCTCCCCTGAGTCATCGCTCTGCAATTGTGAACAAGCGGCGGCTAGCTCCTCAATGTCAGAATTAAAAATCTCGGCAAGAGCATTAGCGGCAGGCCTTGAGATTTTCCGATCCTTAGCTTTGAACTCAGCTTCAATAAAAGCTAGTCGATCCGTGATTTTGGAGATATCAATGCAGGTAACCTCAAGTGCATTATCAGCACCTCGGATGGCCTCAAGTAGCTTCTTTCCTCTAACCGACTTACCGGTATGGCGGTAAATTACTATCGCGTCAGCAGCTGGGCTATTTAGATAGTCGATTCCATCAGTAATAAGGGCATCTGAGCATCGCTCTACCCCCTGAATGATCACCATCTTTTTATCACCGAATAAGCCGGCTCCGGCTAGGTCAAAGATGTCCCCAGAAATGTAATCAGCTGCCTCAATTTCGACTAACTCAACCGAGTCTCCGGCAGTGAATTGCTCCTTAACAGTTTTTATTGCCCGATCGGCAAAGAAATCCTGCGGACCAAATACGAGTATGACTGGCGCAGCACTAGCTGAACGCCATGAAACTACTCTCGCTGGACTCACCTGTAAAGCCTAACTTCTACCCGAGACTGAAGCGGTCAAGCCTTTAGCGGTCTCGGCAATCCCAATCGCTCCTTGCTCATCTGTCCTGAGCACTTGGGTTCCAATACCACTGAGCATGCTTAGCGTGCGACTTGTCGGATGCCCATAGGAATTCCGACTACCTACCGAAATCAAGGCCAGGTCCGGTTCTATGGCTTCATAGAATTCAGCTGCTTGGTCGGCTGAGCCATGGTGAGCCACCTTTACTACTACTGCTCGACCGCCAAACCCTGAGCTAAGAAAACTGGCTTGTTCTTGACCTATCCGAAGTTGAGCTCGTTCACCTAGATCGGCGAGCGTAAATAGCGCCATTGATTGGTCTTCCCAATAGATGCTGATTGACCCATCATTGCTATCCTCCGCTTCGGCAGCCCCACGGTGCGGGGATAAAACTCTCCAAGTGAAACCACCGAGATGTCCCGACATTTCCTTTTCTGCCTTGACGATTTCGATCTCCTGAGCTTGCAACATCTGCTGAGCAAAATCAGCTCCAGGCCGAGTATCTATATAGGGACTTACTAGGGCCAAGGAAACTTCCCGACCAGTGATAGCCCCCATCACGCCACCGATGTGGTCCATGTCAAAGTGAGTTAGCACCAATAAATCAATTTTCCGAATACCTAACCCATCTAGGCACCTATCTATGGCTGGATCCTCTCTACCGACATCAACCAGTGCTACCTGGTCCTGAGATCGGATAACTAACGCATCACCCTGACCAACATCACAATTGATGAGAGTGTAATCCCCTGAATAGAAAACTGACTTGGTTAGTGCCAGTGACGTGTTCTGCGATAAAAAGCTAAACCCAACCAAAAGCAAACTGACTAATGCAACTGACTTTATTTGCTTTGACTTATTCAACAACAGGATTGAAATTGAAGCAGTAACTACAACGGCAAGAAAAACGCCTACGCCTCCGCCAAACCAAGAAACGCTTGCCAATGGCTGACTAGCTAAAGTTTGCGCCACGACAACAATCAAGTATGCGGGCATTGAAGCCAAGAAACTTAGACCACTGGCTAGAGCTGGCAGAATGGGTGAAACTAAACAAGCAAGTAAGCCAATCACCGTTACTGGAACCACCATGGGTTCTGCCAAAAGATTAGCGACCACCGAATAAACCGGGATTTCGGGTTGAAGTAAAAGCAAGACCGGTAAGCAGGCAATTTGGGCAGAGATCGTTACCGAAAGTAGTAGTGCCAGCCAGGTGGGCATCCGTTTAGCTAAAACATCAACCAACTTAGGCGCTAAAACTAATAGACCTAGAGTTGCTAACACAGACAGAGCAAAACCGTAATCCAGTGAGAGTGCAGGATCGATTGCGAGAAGCAATATGACACTCAAAGAAATTGCGTCTAGAGCCAAAACCTTTCGTCCAAAGAACTGACCCGACAACACGGCTCCTACCATCACAGATGCCCTAAGGACGCTGGGTTCTGGTCCCACCAAACAGAGATATCCAGCGATAGCACCCAGGCTCAATAACACTCGAATGCGCCTTGGAAGAGGAAGCCTGAGCAGTACTAGAGCCACTGCGGCTAGCACTATTGCGCAATTAGCCCCACTGACTGCGGTGAGGTGAGTCAGCGAGACCGTCTTGAAATCCTCTTTTGTTTTAGCCGAAAGTCTTGAATCATTGCCTATGGCAAGACCGGCTACCAGAGCCGATGCATCCGGTGTGACACCGGTGAGATTTCTTATGAAAGTACTTCTGATCTCCGAAAAGAAGTCTCTGTGAACGCCGTGCTCTATCGAGCTCAAGTGCTTGAGTGTTGCCTTGAAAGCATAGTCGTGGCGATGTGAGGGCCTAAAGGTTAGAACAGCCTTGATTGTGTCTCCGGCAACAAACCTAGATTCACTAGATTGAAGCAAACC
>JAURKU010000016.1 GCA_030831605.1 Rhodoluna sp. | reverse complement strand
TTACCTAACTTTACTTGGGAAAGGTTAGACAGAGTAGATCAGCTCCGTCAAGCGACGGGAATCTAATTTGTCAGAGTACGTGCGAGTAAGGATTCCGTCACCGCTTCCGCAACTTGATAAGGAATTTGACTACTTAGTGCCCGAGGGGTTGCCTATCTCGGTTGGGCTGAGTGTAAGGGTACCTTTTGGTAGGCCATCAACGCTGAAGACTGGGGTTATTGTTGAAACCCTTGATGAGTCCGATTTCGCAGATTCAGCACTGCCAATCGAGTCGATTGAGAGTAAATTTCCAATCATCAGTCCTGAGCAATATGAACTAGCTAAGCAAATGGCTGAGCGCTATGCCGGATCGGTAAGCGAAATCCTAAGCGCAATGATCCCCAAAAAAGCCGTTCGTGTTGAGAATACCTTTTCGACGAACACAGCGAATACAACCTTAAAAGCGATGGCAAGTGAACTGACTATCGCTAAGGGAGACAGGGTGTATTTGCAACCAAGAATTGTCGGCGAAAACAATAACCCGGAATGGGTTCAGCACTTCATAGCACTAGCGAGCAAGGTTTTAAGTTCTGGCGAGAGCGTGTTAGTTATAGTTCCTGACTATCGCGATTTAGCACTTCTTGAGCAGGCGATTCAAGAGGCTGGATTGTCAGATGTTGCCTATCGTCACAGTTCAGAAGATAAGAATTCTGTAAGATTCCTGAGCCACCTCAAATCCATGAATCAAATCGGCCTCACCTATGGACTTAGGTCAACTGTTATTGCGCCTGCAAAGAATCTCGGATTAATCCTCATTTTGGACGATGGTGATGAGTCTTTTTACGAACAATCGGCACCTTACTGGAACGTGAGAGATGTTGCACTACTAAGACAAGAGCTAACAGGAGCTGCAATTGTTTTTTCATCATTGTCACCTAGCTCCGAAGTTGTTCGTTTAGTTGAGATCGGGTACCTCAAGCATCGCAAACTAAGTGGAGGGTCAGCGATTAGCCGGATTAGCTCGGGTCAGAATCGTCTTGATGATGAGACCTATGCGCTGGTCTCGAAGACACTAAGAGAAGGTCACTCTGTCCTAGTTCAAATAGCGAATTTGGGCTATGCCAGCGCAATAGCCTGTAGAGGGTGTGGGGAGAGGCGAATCTGTGATCAATGTGGAGCTGGCATCTGGATTGATAACCGTAATGAGTTTAGATGTCGAGGCTGTAAGAGAAGTGGCCCCTTGCCCAACTGCAAATGCGGTGGCTCTCAGGTAAAGACAGTCAGAATTGGTTCATCCTCTATTGCAGAGTGGATGCAAAAGGCATTCCCTGACGCGCAAGTCATTCATTCAACCGGGGAAGAACGCTTACTAGAGGTAGAAGCAGGTCCGACTCTTGTGATAGCCACACCAGGCGCAGAACCAGGCATCCCAAATGGGTACTCGGTTGTAGTGCTTGCTGATGCAGGATCCATGCTCAGCTTCCCAACACTTAGAGCACTGGAGCAATCAGCTCTACGCTGGGCAAATGCAACCTCGAAACTTGCCAAAACCGGAATAGTTGTCTTCGTTGGACTGGTGGCCGAATTGGCCGAACAAGCTAAGCAATTGGATTTTTATAGTATGGTTCAGAGCGACTACCTAGAGCGCAAGGAACTGTTTCTACCACCAGTGACGAGGCTTGCCTCGGTCACTTGCAGTAGTGCGGTCGATTTGCAGGCGCTGGTCACTGAGGTCAAGAACCTGTTCGGTTCGGGGATTAGAGAAATTAACACGATTAAACATGATGTCTTTGCTTTTTGTTATGAATATTCCGCTGGGAAACAAGTAGCCAGCGAGCTCAAAAGGATTTCTTCCTTGATTTCTGCGAAAAGCAAATCCCGAAAGCCTGGCCAGAGATTATTTCGAATAGCGATGGATGACTGGCAAGTCATCTAGCATCATAAGTAGATAATTATGAAGATTCTCTTTGCAGGCACCCCAGACAGCGCCGCCATCGTTCTAAAGAACTTGGTAAAGGCTGGACACGAGGTTGTCTGCGTATTAACTCGTGAAGACGCGCCAGTTGGTAGGAAGAAAGTTTTAACCGAGTCGAGTGTTGCAAGGGCGGCCAAAAGTCTCGGCATCAAGGTCATCAAATCGAATCGCCTATCTGATGAAACGATCAAGGAAGTTGTAGACACGGGTGCTGAGCTTGGAATTGTGGTTGCCTACGGCGTGATACTTCGCAGGAAAGCGCTAAATGCTCTACGCTTCGGCTGGTTTAATCTTCACTACAGCGTTTTGCCGAAATACCGCGGTGCCGCTCCAATTCAGTGGGCAATTATCAATGGTGAGAAAGAGAGCGGTCTTACCGTTTTTAAGTTAGACGAAGGCATGGATACAGGAGACATTGTTCTTCAGATGCCAATGTATATTCACGCCCATGAAACAGCTGGCGATGCAATTACGAGATTCAGCGAGCTTGGCTCAACCCTATTAATGGAGATACTTCCCCTGATATACTCTGGCGAGTATAAAGTGGCCCCGCAGGAAGGAACGGCTTCCATAGCTCCTAAACTTGTTCGTTCTGATGCTCGAATCGATTTCAATCGCAATGCAAAACAGGTAGAGGCACTGGTTAGAGGAGCAAACCCAGAGCCAATGGCTTGGTGCACCATAGACAAAGAACCGCTGCGAGTACTAGCAGTTCGCGAAGTTCCAACTAACTTCGGTAATCGTGAACCAGGCGAGATAGTCCTAGATAAAAAGGTGTATGTTGCTTGCGGTGAGGGCACTTACATAGAACTTATCGAAGTCCAACCGAGCTCTAAGCGTGTCATGGCTGCTGCAGACTGGCTCCGGGGTTCGTCAAACATTAGACGATTGACATGAAGGTTTCTAAGGCACGATCTCTAGCTTTAGAGGTGCTCAATCGGGTTTCAGACGAAGGGGCTTACGCCAACCTCCTTTTGCCAAAACTTTTGAAGAAGGCAAATCTGGACGAAAGGGATGCCGCTTTCGCGCAGGAGCTGGCGTTCTCCACCATTCGATGGCAGCTGACCTATGACGAGATAATCAATAAAGTTTCGACAAGGCCTTCGGGGTCTATGGATCGCATATTGCTGAACTGCCTTCGGCTTGGCGCTCACCAACTTCTTCAAATGAGAGTCCCGGCCCATGCGGCAATCAGCGAAACAGTTGAACTGGTAAGACAGCAATGTGGTGAGAAAGTAGTCGGATTTTCAAATGGTGTGCTCCGAGCTATCTCCAAACATGATCTCAATTTTTGGTCTCACGAAATAAGTGATGGCATTAACGAAACTAAGCGTCTTTCTGTCCAATACAGTCATCCCGA
>JAURKU010000015.1 GCA_030831605.1 Rhodoluna sp. | reverse complement strand
GGCAATTCAACATGCCCTGGTTCAGAAACATTAGTTAGCGCTTCTAGAAATCTCACCTAATTACTCCTTGAAATACTCTGTTATTCAAATCTACCCTAGCCTGAGCGGTTTAGGCTCTGGACTGTCCCGAGCCTCGAACCAACCACTTGCTGGTAGTCAATTCGTTAAGCCCCATCGGGCCTCTAGCATGAAGTTTCTGGGTAGAGATGCCAACCTCAGCTCCAAAGCCAAACTCAAAGCCGTCGGTGAATCTGGTCGAGGCGTTTACCATCACTACCGCCGAATCAACCTCTGCCAAGAATCTTTCGGCGTTTGCTTGATCCTCAGTGATTATCGATTCGGTGTGTGAAGAAGAGTATTTGTGGATATGCTCTAGTGCCTGATCAAGGCTGTCAACTACTTTCACTGAGAGATCAAGCGATAAATACTCAGTTGCCCAATCAGCTTCGGTGGCTGGAACTGCCTTTGGGTAGAGTTTTTGAACCAGTTCATCGCCGTGGATGACAACACCTAACTGGCTTAGCGCTTCAAGAACCGGAAGTAGTACTCGATCAACTGCATCCTTGTGAACTAGCAGTGTCTCTAAAGCGTTGCAGACACTTGGCCGCTGAGTTTTGGAATTCGTTACGATCTCGATTGCGTAATCCAGCTTGGCAGTGGCATCTAGGAAAACATGCACGATTCCATCGCCAGTTTCAATAACTGGAACCTTTGAGTTTTCTATAACTGTCCTAATCAACTCTGCAGAACCACGTGGAATCAAAACATCAATAAGCCCTCTGGCTTCCATCATGGCGGTAGCACCGCTTCTTCCGAAAGCATCAACGCTCACTACCGCTTCAACCGGTAGTCCGTTTTGACTAAGCGCTTCCTGGATAATTGCTACTAAAACCTGATTGGTCTGCTCAGCTGCGCTGCCACCGCGAAGAACAATTGCATTACCGGTCTTGATTGCCATCGCTGCAATATCCACTGTGACATTCGGCCTAGCTTCATAGATGGCACCGATAAGCCCAAATGGAACTCTTACTTGCTTTAGGTTCAAACCGTTTGGGCGATGAATGTCTTGGATCAACTCTCCTATTGGATCACTGATAGCAATTAGCTCCGCTAGCTGGACTCTAAGCGCTTCAATACGGTCGGCGGTTAAGGTCAACCGGTCCAGTAAGCCTGCGGGTAGGTTTTGGTTTGCTGCTAGATCTTGTTTGTTTGCATGAAGTATTTCTTCACGATTTGTTTCAAGTAATTGCGAAATGCTTTTTAGCACTTCGTTTTTGGTTGCCGTACTTGAAAGTGCCATGTCTTTAGAAGCAGCTTTAGCTGCTTTGATTAGATCAAGCGAGCTCATAATTAGTCCCTATTGGCCCTAAACCAGGTGCCAACCCGATCGCCTGATAGGACAGAGCCAACGTTATCGATTGATGTTAGTAACACGGTAATACCGTTATCAGTTGCGGTCCTAGCAGCCTGCAGTTTGGTAACTGCACCACCGGTGCCAACATTTGATGAACTGCTGCCAATTTTGATGCTGGAAAGATCATCAAGTGGCTCTACCCACTCAATCTTGTTTGCACCTGCTTCAGTAGGCGGACGGTCATAAAGCGCGTCAACGTCGCTTAGCAGAATGAGCGCATCGGCTTCGACCAAGATGGCAACTAGCGCTGCTAAACGATCGTTATCGCCGAATCTAATTTCGGCAGTGGCAACAGTGTCGTTCTCATTTACTATCGGTAGCACCCCAAGATCAAATAGTCGCCCGAGCGCTTCTCTCGCATTAGCCGAGCTCTCTTCGTTCTCTAGATCGTGAGCTGATAGGAGCACTTGACCTGCTAGCAAGTCGTACTTATCTAGTTCAACCTGATAGCGCAGCATCAACCTGCTTTGACCAACTGCTGCTAGCGCCTGGCTGGTAGCAAGATCATCTGGCTTTGAGAGAAGTTTTAGTAGTGGAAGCCCAGTTGCTATAGCACCTGAGGTAACCAGGACAATCTCTTGCCCGCTGGCAATGTTTTTAGCGATAGCCGCAACAAGTTTTGCCAAATTGCTCTCATTGGCACCGGTAATTGATGAAGACCCTACTTTTACAACAAGTCTTTTTGCTTTAGGGATATCCCGATGATTGGAAAGAATCATTTCTCCTCCTCATCACTTATGACTGTTGGATTACCTTCCTTTTCCATTTCAGCACGAAGTGCTGCTCTGGCATCCATCATTTCCTTGTATTCACGACGGCGTTCGATGTTGGTTCTACGGTCGTTGGTATCCAATCTGGCATCATAACCACGTGGTCCTGCAATAAGCTCCCCTGCCGAGGCGATAGTTGGCTCCCAATCAAAGATGACGCCATCGCCCTCACCGATTACTACGGTCGAGCCAGCAATAGCGCCAGCTTTTAGTAGTGCTTCTTCAACACCTAGCTTGGCCAACCGATCGCCTAGGTAACCAACTGCCTCCTCATTAGAGAACATAGTTTGCGCAACCCAGCGCTCTGGCTTAGCGCCTAGCACTCGGAAAATATCTTCACCATCGACTTGCTCTTTGGTAACACTAAACTTGGAATCTTCTTTTCTGGCGTTCATCAGCTGAATTCTTGGCCTAATAGGAATAGCTGCTTTAGTAGCTCGATCTTTATTTACGAGTTCTGCTAACGCAAAATTCAACTCTCGTAAGCCCTCATGGCTAACTGCAGAAATTAGAAATACTCGATAGCCTCTGGCCTCTAGATCACCTCTAACAAACTCGGCAAGCTCCCTAGCTTCTGGAACATCGATTTTATTTAGCGCTATAAGCTGCGGTCTTTCTACCAGTGGCTTCTCGCCAGCAGGAACTTCATACCTAGCTAGCTCTTTGAGGATTAGATCCAGATCGCTGATTGGGTCGCGATTCGGTTCTAACGTTGCACAGTCCAATACGTGTAGTAGCGCTGCGCAGCGCTCAACGTGTCTTAGAAATTGCAGGCCGAGGCCTTTGCCTTCACTGGCACCTTCAATTAATCCCGGCACATCTGCCACGGTGAACTTTGTATCCCCCGCTTGCACCACACCTAGATTTGGGTGAAGCGTTGTAAATGGATAGTCGGCAATCTTAGGCTTAGCCGATGAGATCGCTGCAATGAGTGACGATTTACCAGCAGATGGATAACCAACCAGAGCAACATCGGCAACTGATTTGAGCTCAAGGATTACCTCGCCCTTCCAGCCAGGAACACCTAACAGGGCAAATCCGGGAGCCTTACGCTTACTTGAAGCTAAGGCAGCATTTCCCAAACCACCTTGGCCGCCTTCGGCGATAACCAGTTCCAGACCTGGCTCATCAAGATCGGCAATAAAGTTACCGCGTTTATCTTTTACTACTGTGCCGACAGGAACTGGAAGCAAAACATCTTTGCCTTTAGCACCGTTACGAAAATCTCCTGCACCGTCACCACCGTCACCACCTGCACGGTGCGGATTAAAGTGATAATCCAATAACGTCGTCACATTTGGATCTGCAACAAGAGTGATAGAACCGCCATCGCCACCATCGGCACCATCCGGGCCAGCTAGTGGTTTGAATTTTTCTCGCTTGACTGACACACAACCGTCGCCACCATTTCCGGCGCGCAAATGGAGAGTTACTTGGTCAACAAAGCTAACCATTATTCTCCTTCGCTCAAAAGCCGAACAGGCGAGCAATCAATGCTCGCCTGCCGATAAATTTTCTAGCCTTAGGCTGCTGCAACCACGTTCACTACGCGGCGGCCACCTTTTTCGCTAAACTGAACAGCTCCAGCGGCGAGCGCAAAAAGCGTGTCGTCTTTGCCACGACCGACGTTGTTGCCCGGGTGGAAGTGTGTGCCACGCTGACGAACTAGGATTTCACCTGCATTGACGGCCTGACCTGAGTGACGCTTGACACCAAGGCGTTGAGCATTGGAATCGCGACCGTTTCTGGTTGAGGAAACACCTTTTTTGGATGCCATTTTGCTTTACTCCTTTAACCCTTACTTAATTTCAGTTACTTGAACGCGGGTTAGATCAGCGCGGAAACCCTGACGCTTCTTATAACCGGTCTTGTTCTTGTACTTCTGAATAACAATCTTTGGACCACGTAGGTTACCCAACACAGTTGCGGTTACCTTCACACCAGATAGCGCTGATGCCTCGTGGGTGACCTTGTCACCGTCAACTAGCAACAGAGCTGGAAGTTCGATCTTTTCGCCAGCGTTAGCCTTGATACGGTCTAGCGTGACGATGGTGCCAACTGACACCTTCTCTTGGCGGCCTCCGGCCTTTACTACTGCGTAAACCACAGTTATACCCTTTGTTCGTAAATTCTTGGATTTGGACCCGATAATCTCGGGCAACAAGGTTCTATCTTAGCCCTTTGCTAGGGCCAAAATCAAACCTTTTCACCCTCGTTTTCACCAGGTGTGATTTGCCCGGCTGAACTAACTCGTCTAGATTTCGGCTTCTTAGGCGCGTTATCGGCCTTAGGAAGTGCCTCTAGGACATTGTCCAGAGTTTTCTCCGGAGTCACCATGCTGCTGGCGGCAATCTTGGACATCAGATCCCTGGCCTCAGCAGCCTTTTCGGCGGTGACAACTCGAGTCGGCTCAACCTTGGTCTTGGCTGGCTTTGACTCAGCTTTTTCCTCTTGGTTTTTACCAGACTTACCCTTATTTTTACCCGATTTTTGCTTAGCAGGGCGATCGTCATCGGCGATGTGCTTGTTCTTTAGTACCGGGTGGTGGTGGACAATCACACCTCTACCAGCACAAACCTCACATGGCTCGCTAAAGGCTTCAAGTAAGCCGATGCCAATTTTCTTTCTGGTCATCTGGACTAAGCCCAGTGAAGTGACTTCGGCAACCTGGTGCTTAGTTCTATCTCTAGAAAGACACTCAATTAGGCGGCGGAGCACCAATTCCCGGTTTGACTCTAAGACCATATCGATAAAGTCGACCACGATGATTCCACCGATATCCCGAAGTCTTAGCTGACGGACAATTTCTTCGGCTGCTTCCAAGTTGTTTTTGGTAACAGTTTCTTCAAGGTTTCCACCGGAACCAATGAACTTTCCGGTGTTCACATCGACCACGGTCATCGCCTCGGTACGATCAATGACAAGGGAACCGCCGGAAGGTAGATAAACCTTTCGATCAAGGGCCTTAATAATCTGCTCGTTGATACGGAAATGATCGAAAGCATCATTTGAGCCTTCGAATCGTTCAACGCGTTCCAACAAATCTGGAGCAACGTCTTTTAGATAGCCTTCGATGGTTTTAAATGGAACATCTCCATCGATAATCATCTTCTGGAAGTCTTCGTTAAAGACATCGCGAACAATCTTGATAAGTAGATCTGGCTCAGAAGAAAGAAGTGACGGTGGATTAGAGATTTCTGCCTTACGGCTAATCTCCTCCCATTGAATCTGAAGTCTTTGCACATCCTCAGCCAACTGCTCTTCGGTAGCTCCTTCGGCAGCAGTTCTAACGATTACTCCAGCTTCAGCAGGCAAGATTTCTTTGAGAATCTTCTTTAGCCTTACTCGCTCAGACTCAGGAAGTTTTCTAGAGATACCGTTTACCGAACCGTTTGGAACATAAACCAGATATCTACCCGGCAATGAAATCTGCGAAGTAAGTCGGGCACCTTTTTGACCAACCGGATCCTTGGTTACCTGCACCAAGACCTTATCCCCAGATTTCAAAGCAAGTTCGATCTTCCTAGGTTGATTACCCACCTCGGCTAGTTCCCAGTCAACTTCACCGGAATATAAAACTGCATTTCGGCCTCGACCGATATCGACGAAGGCCGCTTCCATTGACGGCAAAACGTTTTGCACTTTACCTAAATAGACATTTCCAATCAAAGAACTATCCTGTGCCTTAGCGACGTAGTGCTCGACCAGAATGTTATCTTCCAAAACACCGATTTGAATCTTGTCGTCTTTGCTTCTAACCACCATGATGCGATCTACCGCTTCACGGCGAGCCAAAAATTCGCTTTCGGTTATCCTTGAGGCTCTTCTTCCGGAATCGCGACCTTCACGGCGGCGCTGTTTCTTGGCCTCTAGCCTGGTCGAACCTTTGACTCTTGCCGGCTCGTTACTTGCTGGCTTTGGTTCTCTTGGAGTTCTAACCTTGACCACGACATTAGGAGGTAGTTCGCCTTCAACCACTTCGCCTGGGCGACGGCGTGAACGAACACGACGGTGGGTGCCATCGGTTTCAGCAGGCTGAGCCTGAGCTCGCTTGCCGCGCTTTGGCTCAACCGCTGGCGTTGGTAGATCCGGCGCTTTGAAGATCAGGGATATGCCAACCGCAGCTTTTTCGTCGGCTTTCGGCTTTGCGGTTTCCTCAGCCTTAGGCTCGGCAGCCTTTTTTGTTTTCTTGGCTGGCTCTTTAACTTCGGCTTTAGGCTTAGTTGCTTTTTTGGGCTTAGGTTTTTCAACCTGCTCTTGAACAACCTCTGGCTGTTCGGTTTCTTTCTTTTTCACCATTTCTGGTGCTCCATGTCCGGTTTTTACCCTGGTCCACACCCCATCGGAAAAACCTATAAATCTGGTTACCAACTTTGGTAACAAAAACTTTTTTCTAGTGTTGAAAGTAAAGATCCAGATTTTCTCGAACCTGCCCGATGGGCCTTACGGTTGAGAAGCTAACAACTTCCAACAAAACCTTTGTTTATCTCGGTGTGGCGAGATGCACTACCTAAAGTATGGCACTTTATCCCTAAAAAGTCAGTAGCATTTAGGCCATACTTAAAGGTATGAGTGAACTAAAAATGGCGGAAAAAGGCCTAGCTGCCCCTAAATCACTGGCAATTGTCATGATTATCGGTGGAATTATCGGCTGGATCGGAGCTTTTGCCCTAACCCTGGAACGCTTTCACGTAGCCGAAAATCCAGATGATGCACTCAGTTGCGATATCAACGTCTTTATTTCATGTAAATCGGTGATGCTCACCTGGCAAGCAAAACTCCTTGGTTTTCCTAACTCACTTATCGGTATCGCCGCATTTATGGCACCGATAATTATCGGTTTCGCTATTTTGGCTGGAGCTAGATTTGCTAAATGGTTCTGGCGTTTGTTCTGGCTTGGCAACCTATTCGGTTTCGGTTTTGTAATCTGGCTTTTCTCACAGAGCCTTCTGGTTATTAATGTGCTCTGCCCTTATTGCATGGTGGCTTGGACTGGAATGATCCCGGTGTTCTGGGTAGTGACTCTTTTTGCCTTTAGAGAAGATATTTTGCCAATGCCTATTCGAACTGCACCGTTTTGGGATGGCGCATATCGCTTTGCTTGGGTTTGGATCTTGGCAACGTATTTGATTATCATCGCCGCGATAATTATTCGCTTTTGGTCGCGTTGGCCAGCAACGCTTCAGCAACTAGGTTTCTAAAACCAAAGCGCTAGTTCGCGCTCTGCGGATTCAGCCGAGTCTGAACCGTGCACTAAGTTCTGTTGAACTTTTAGACCCCAGTCACGACCAAGATCTCCTCTGATGGTGCCAGGGAGTGCAACAGTTGGATCGGTTGCCCCTGCTAAGGCTCTAAAACCTTCGATAACTCGATTGCCTTCAACTCTTAGGGCAACAACGTCACCAGAGAGCATGAACTCAACTAGTGGCTGGTAAAACGGCTTGCCTTCATGCTCGGCATAGTGAGCTGCGAGCAGCTCCTTTGATGCGGTGAACTTCTTGATGTCTTTTATGACATAGCCTTTGGTTTCAATTCGAGAAATAATCTCACCGATAAGGTTGCGCTTCACACCATCTGGTTTGATTAGCACCAAGGTCTGTTCTGTCATTAGTTATCCTTTTCAATCGGTATTTCAAAGGTATCAACATTTGCTTTGGCTTTACGAGCCAAATCAATCGTGGCTCCGGCAATCATCGCCCAACCAAAAAGACCGACAAAGATAATTGCGATGATTAGCATCCAAGGGATAAAAAAGGAAACTACCAGCAACAAGACCTGCAAAGCCCAGGCAAAGATGTAGCTTCCCTTACGGCCCAAGTAGCCAGGAGTTAGAATCAGCACCGCCGAGAATGCCAAACCAAAACCCCAAACCAACTGTGGTTCAGCAATTTTGAGCCCAAAGGCAACCAGAGTGCCAAAGAAAACCACGAATGCCTCAAAAGCTAAAATCATAGAACCTAGCTGTCTTTTGACAGATTTTTGGGTCATTAGATTTCCTCCATTTGTTTTAGCTTTAGTGCATCACCGATTAGGGTGATTGATCCACTCACTACAACGATACCGTTCTGGCTTATTCGGCTTTTAGCCAAAGTGATGGCAGCTTTGGCATCCTCGGCTTGAAATACCCGATCTGCTCCAAAAATCTCTTCAGCTAGTGGAACTAGATCATCTAGACCAGTGGCTCTAACACTAGAGCTTTTAGTCAAGATGATTTCCTTCAATACCGGTTCAAGAGCCGCTAAGACTCCCCTAGCATCCTTATCGCCCAAGATGCTGATAGCTCCGATAGCCTCCGCTGAAGAGAAAGAATTTATCAAAGCATCGGCAAGAGATCTAGCACCGTGTGGATTATGCGCTGCATCAAGCAAGATCACAGGATTTTTGGAAATAACCTGCAACCTTCCAGGTGAACTGACATCAGCTAAGGCGGCACGAAGAATATCTTCAGGTAGTGCATTTTCAGCAGAACCCATGAACTGTTCAACAGCAGCAATAGCAACCGCAGCATTTTCTGCCTGGTATCTTCCATGCAACGGCATAAATAAGTCTTGGTATTCACCGGCAAGGGATTTCAAGGTAAAAGTGATTCCCGTTGCATCCTCAGAAACTTGGATCAAACTGAATTTATCGCCGTAGCTATCAACTAGTTGGCCCACACTTGCTGCTTTTTCTTGCAGAACCTTTAGCGCTTCTGGTTTTTGTGAGGATGACACAATTGCCGAGATTGGCTTGATGATGCCAGATTTGGTTTGAGCAATTTCTGCGATGGTAGACCCAAGTCTTTCCATGTGATCTAAATCAATCGGAGTAAAGACTGCAACATCACCATCGGCGACATTGGTGGAATCCCATTCCCCGCCCATACCAACTTCTAGTACAAGAACGTGAACTTGCTCGTCGGCAAAACAGGCAAAAGCAAGAACTGCTAGAGCTTCAAAGAAAGTAAGGCGTGCTTCACCCTGTCCGATCAGTTCCTGATCGACTATCTCAAGTAGCGGCTCAATATCTTTGAATACTGAATACATTCGCTCAGTTTGAATTGGTTCACCATCAATAGCAATCCGCTCATTTAGTTCAATCAGGTGAGGCGAAGTGAATCTTCCGGTGCGTAATCCAAATTCCCTGAGAATGCGTTCGATGATCCTGGTGGTGGTTGTCTTGCCGTTAGTTCCGGTAACGTGCACGATTTTGTATGAAGTTTGTGGATCGCCAAGTAATTCAACGGCTCGCCTAGTTGGTTCTAGCCTTGGGCGAAGCTTGTGCTCTGGAACTCTAGCCATCAGTGATGCTTCGATTTCACGAACCATCTCTAATTCGGTTAGTTCACTCAAAGTTTTTTCACCACCACACCAATTGGTAAGTCATCACCAACGGTTACCCCTTCACCAGCGACATCGCCAATTGCTAGTTCTAATTCCAAAGTTAGGGTCTCTGATTTGACTAGATCCTCATGGGCCTTGATTGCATCGAGCACGCTCTGACTTGAAGTGACCACCAGTTTTATCCGATCACTAACATCAAAATCGGCATCTTTACGGGCTTGTTGGACTGCGCGGATAACATCCCTAGCGATACCTTCTGCCGCTAGCTCAGCTGTTACGGCGGAATCTAGTAGGACAAAGCCGCCACCAGGCAAAATACCAATTAGGTCAACACTCTCTGAAGAGTTAGAGACATCGGCAACTAGCTCAATCTCGTATTCACCTTCGATAAGTTCTACCCCACCGCAAATTACACTTTGGCCGACTTCACTCCAGTTGCCTGACTTAGAAGCAGCAATAACGTTTTGAACTTCCTTACCGATTCTTGGACCCAAAGCTCTGGAATTCACATTTAGTTTCTTAATCACACCAAATTCAGTTGTTGAATCGAGCGATAGTTCGACTAGCTTCACATCTTTGACATTTAGTTCATCGGCAATGATGCTGGTAAATGAACTCAAAGCGCTTGATGATTCAGTAACTACGGTTAGTTTGGCTAGCGGCAGACGAACTCGCAAACCCGATGCCTTACGAAGTGAAAGCGCGACAGATGAGATTGCTCGAACCTTATCCATCGCTAGTACTAGTTCATCGTCTCTAGTTAGACCTTCATAATCTGGCCACTGGGTTAGATGAACTGAACGCATGCCAGTTAGACCGCGGAATATTTCCTCGGTAATCAGCGGTAGTAGTGGTGCGGCTACCCTGGTAGTTATTTCTAAAACAGAGAACAAAGTATCAAATGCAGCTTTATCGGCATCCCAGAATCTAGCTCTTGATCTTCTGACATACCAGTTGGTTAGCACATCGGCAAAATCGCGAAGTCTGGCACTTGCGCCAAAGGTATCAAAGCTATTTAGATCAGCACCAACACCGGCAACCATTTCTCTGGTCTTAGCTACCAGGTATCGATCTAGAACATCTTCTGATGAAAGATCAAATTTGGCTTCGTAGTTTGAAGCATTGGCGTAGAGGGTAAAGAAGTAGTAGGTGTTCCAAAGTGGAAGCAAGAGCTGCCTGACTCCTTCACGAATACCCTGCTCGGTAACACTCATGGTGCCACCACGAAGTATCGGGGAGGAAAGTAGGAACCAGCGCATCGCATCAGAGCCATCGCGATCGAAAACCTCATTGACATCTGGGTAATTCCTCAAAGACTTGGACATCTTCTGTCCGTCGCTACCTAAAACGATGCCGTGGGAAATCGCAGTCTTAAATGCTGGGCGGTCAAAAAGTGCTGTGGCTAAGACATGCAGTGTGTAGAACCATCCCCTGGTTTGACCAGAGTATTCGACGATGTAATCGCCTGGGTTGTGCGAGTCAAACCAGTCTCTGTTTTCAAACGGGTAGTGCACCTGGGCAAATGGCATTGAGCCTGATTCAAACCAACAGTCCAGAACCTCTGGAACCCTAACCATCATTGATTTACCGGTTGGATCATCCGGGTTTGGTCTGGTTAGCTGGTCAATGGTTGGTCGGTGAAAATCAGCGACCCTAACCCCAAAGTCATTCTCAAGTTCATCTAGGGAACCGTAGACATCCATTCTCGGGTAGTTCGGGTCATTAGATTTCCAAACCGGGATCGGTGCTCCCCAGAAACGATTTCTAGATATTGCCCAGTCACGAACATTTTCAAGCCACTTACCGAAAGAACCATCCTTGGTGTGTTCTGGAACCCAGTTGATTTCTTGGTTTAGTTCCAGCATGCGATCTTTTAGCTTGGTGGTTTCAACAAACCAGGATGAAACTGCCTTATAGATCAGTGGGTTCTTACAACGGTAGCAGTGTGGATATGGGTGATCGTAACTTGCTTGCTTTAGTAGGCGTCCGTTGTCTTTTAGATTTTGAGTGATTGGCTTGTTTGCCTCAAAGACATGCATGCCAACAAAATCAGAAATGACCGAAACATATTCGCCGCGTTCATTGACTGAGACATAAACCGGAATACCGGCAGCTTCACAGAGTTTCTGGTCATCCTCACCATACGCAGGCGCTTGATGAACAATACCGGTTCCCTCGTTATCAGCAACATAGTCGCCGACGATTACCTGCCAAGCATTTTTGACATCAAACTTAGTTTCATCGGCGTAGTAATCAAATAGTCGCTCGTATTTGACTCCAGCGAGTTGGCTACCTTTAACAGTTTCCTCAATTGCAGCATCCGCATCTTCAATTGTTTCAAAGCCAAAATCCTTGAGATGATTTGCAATAAGAGATTTAGCCAGTAAGTACCTACCGGTTTCAGTTGCAATAATCGCGTATTCGATCTCTGGCCCAACAGCCAAAGCAAAGTTTGTCGGAAGTGTCCAAGGCGTGGTTGTCCAGGCCAGTATTTTTACACCGGCATACTTTCCTTCCAGCACTGGGAAGGTCACCGTTACAGTTTGATCCTGCCGATTTTGATAAACATCCTCGTCCATGCGCAATTCATGGTTCGATAAAGGTGTCTCACAGCGGTAGCAGTATGCCAAAACTTTAAAACCTTCATAGATTAAACCTTTGTCATGCAGTTGCTTGAACGCCCAGAGCACACTCTCGGTATAGGGGGCATCTAAAGTTTTGTAATCGTTTTCAAAATCCACCCAGCGAGCTTGACGGGTCACGTAGGCTTCCCACTCTTTGGTGTATTTCAAAACCGAACTGCGGCAATAATCATTGAACTTATCGATACCGTATTTTTCAATTTCAGGTCTTCCGGAAATCTTTAGCTGTCGCTCGGCTTCCACCTCAGCTGGTAAGCCATGGGTATCCCAGCCGAAACGTCGTTCAACCCTAAAGCCCTGCATTGTTTTGAACCTTGGCACTGTGTCCTTGGCATAACCGGTTAGCAGATGGCCGTAATGAGGCAGACCATTGGCAAAAGGTGGGCCGTCATAAAAGACAAATTCTTCGGCACCCTCGTCTTGGCGTTGATCGATTGAGGCCTGGAAGGTCCGATCCTTAGCCCAGAAATCAAGGATTGCCTGCTCTATGGCTGGAAAAGATGGGCTAGCCGGAATGCCAAACGAAGCTCCGTCGTTCTTTGGATACATGTATTGGCTCCAGCTATTAGGTAATAAAGGTACTTAGTCAATGTTAATCTTAAACAACGTTAAAGTTTTTGGAGACCACCCTTGCCGAGCCCTAATTTCAAAGCAACCGCGACCACCCCTGAGAAGGTAGGCGTCGAAGGCCTAGAGGAAAAGTGGTCTATTCGCTGGAGCGATGAGGGAACCTACCGTTTCCGCCGAGACAGCCAGGCCGAGATTTACTCGATTGATACCCCACCACCGACAGTTTCCGGCTCACTGCACGTAGGTCACGTCTTTAGCTACACCCACACCGATGTCGTTGCCCGCTATAAGAGAATGCAAGGTAAAGAGGTTTACTACCCGATGGGCTGGGATGATAACGGCCTACCAACAGAGCGCCGAGTGCAGAACTATTTTGGAGTTCGCTGCGATCCGAGCCTTCCCTATGTTTCAAATTTCACCCCGCCTTATGAAGGTGGCGATAACAAGTCTTCTAAAGCTGCCGATCAAATTCCTATTTCGAGAAGAAACTTTATTGAACTCTGTGAAAAGCTAACCGCTGAAGATGAACTGCAGTTTGAAGCGCTTTGGCGACAGCTAGGACTTTCCGTTGACTGGGCTCAGACCTATCAGACCATTAGCACATCTGCTCAGAAAGTATCCCAGCAGGCGTTTTTGAATAACCTAGCCCGAGGTGAGGCTTACCAGTCGATGGCACCGACACTCTGGGATGTAACATTTAGAACTGCCGTTGCTCAAGCGGAATTGGAAGACCGTGAGCAACCAGGTGCATACCACCGGATCGGTTTTAACGGCCCCAACGGAAAAGTGTTTATCGAAACTACTAGACCTGAATTAATTCCAGCCTGTGTTGCCCTTGTAGCGCATCCGGATGATGAAAGATATCAACCGCTATTTGGTAAAACTGTTCGGACACCGCTATTTGATGTTGAGGTACCAGTAGTTTCCCATCGTCTTGCTCAGATTGATAAAGGTAGCGGTATCGCCATGATATGCACCTTTGGTGATGTCACCGATGTTATCTGGTGGCGCGAACTAGATCTGCCTAACCGAGCAATCATTGGCTTTGATGGTCGAATTCAAGATACTGCTCCGGAAGGAATCACATCGGAACAGGGATTGGCCTTCTTTGCCGAACTAGCCGGTAAAACTGTCTTCTCTGCAAAAACCAGAATCGTGGAACTACTTCAAGAATCTGGAGATATGGTCGGTGAAGCAAAACCGATTACTCATCCGGTGAAATTCTTTGAAAAAGGCGATAAGCCCTTAGAAATTGTTTCAACTCGCCAGTGGTATATCCGAAACGGTGGTCGTGATGGTGCTTTGCGCGTGCGCTTACTAGAACTGGGCAAGGAACTTAGATTCCACCCCGATTTCATGCGAGTTAGATACGAAAACTGGGTGAACGGTCTTACTGGAGACTGGCTAATTTCTAGGCAACGATTCTTCGGTGTTCCTATCCCGGTCTGGTATCAGCTTGATGCCGACGGCAATACGGATTTCGAAAAGATTCTCGTTCCAGAGGCAAGTCAATTGCCGATAGATCCGTCAAGCGATGTTCCTGCTGGGTTTACTCAAGCGCAACGCGGTAAGCCAAATGGTTTTATCGGCGAGGTTGACATCATGGACACCTGGGCAACTTCATCACTAACCCCACAACTAGCTGGTGGCTGGTTAGATGATCCTGAACTTTTTGCCAAAGTATTCCCTTACGATCTAAGGCCCCAGGGGCAAGATATCATCCGTACCTGGCTCTTCTCAACCGTGCTTCGCTCACAGCAGGAGGAAGGCAAACTACCTTGGTCTGATGCTGCTATCTCCGGCTGGATTCTAGATCCAGACCGCAAAAAGATGTCCAAGTCCAAAGGCAACGTAGTTACCCCGAATGATCTTCTAGTTGAACACTCATCCGATGCTGTTCGCTACTGGGCCTGTTCAGGAAGGCTCGGCACCGATGCAGCTTTCGATACCGGGCAGATGAAAATCGGTAGAAGGCTTGCCATCAAGATTTTAAACGCCGCCAAATTTGTGCTTAGTTTTGAGCTTCCTGCCGGTAGCGCCGAAGTTAATATTCCAGTAGACCAAAGCTTGCTATTAAATCTGGCCGAAGTGGTCACCGAAGCTACTAAGGCATTTGAAAATTATGATCACACCAAGGCTCTAGAACTAACCGAGAAGTTCTTCTGGAACTTCACCGATAACTACCTAGAACTGGTTAAGGAACGAGCCTACGGTCAAGGCGGATTTAGTAGCGCTGAGCAGGCTTCGGCAATCATCGCGCTTCGCAAGGCCCTGCTTAGTTTGCTAAGACTATTTGCACCATTCCTACCTTTTGCAACCGATGAGGTCTGGTCATGGTGGCAAGAGGGCTCTATTCACCGATCCTCCTGGCCAAAAGCTTCCGAATTAACTGAGGGCTTAGATTCAGCATTCTTGGAACTACTGCCGCTAGCCGAGCAGGCGCTGTTTGGAATTCGCAAAGCGAAAAGCGATGCCAAGGCTTCGATGAAAGCAGATGTCCTCTCCGCAACTCTGGTTATCCCGCCAGCAGCACTTGCTCAGATGGAACTACTTTCAGCAGATCTCCGGGCTGCCGGGCGCATTGCCGAGCTCAGCTTTGACTCGGGAGAGACTCTCGAGGTTAGGGATGTCCTGCTAGATACTAGCGCTGAATAACTTTTCGCTATCGGATAGCCTTTCAAGTCTTGGCTTCGGGCTAGGCTTTTGAACATGACATTTGAAACCGAAAACCCATTTGCCCTGCGCTCAACCCTCGAATACGAGATGCCAGATTTCAATCGCATCAACGAGGAGAGCTACCTACCAGCCTTCTACGCCGGTTGTGAACAACAACTAGGTGAAGTTCACGAAATCATCAAAGCGGATGAAGTGAGTTTTGAAAACACCATTGTCGCCATGGAGAAATCCGGCCAGACACTCATGCGCATGCTTATGGTGTTTTATAACAAGTCATCAAGCGACACATCAGATCGTTTAGATGAAATCGAAGAAGAGATCGCACCGAAGCTTGCCGCCCACATGGATGAGATTCGCCTAAACCAAAAGCTCTGGGGCAGAATCAAGCATCTTTACGAGAACCGCGATTCACTAAATCTTTCCAGCGAGGACGCTTGGCTGCTTGAGCGTTACCACCGCGATTTCACCCATGCTGGAGCGCACCTAACCGATCAGCAACGCGAAGAGCTTAAAAAGCTAAACGAAGAGCTATCAAAGCTTGAAACTCAGTTTGGGAAGAACCTGTTAAACGACACCAATGCCCTAGCCGTTGAGGTAGATGACGTCGCAGAACTTGATGGCCTTACCGAAAATGAAATTGCCGCTTGCAAGGCAGCAGCGCAAGCGAGAGGACTAACGGATAAGTATCTAGTTGGCATGGTGAATTTCACTGGACATCCACTACTGGCAAGGCTGACCCACCGTGGCCTTCGCGAGCGCATCATGAAGAACTCCCTTCTAAAGGGTGGGCAATCAAATGAGAACGATAACCGCCCGGTGCTTCTTCAAATCATCAAGCTTCGCGCCAAACGTGCCGAGCTCTTTGGTGTGAAAACTCACGCCGAGTATGTCCTGCAAGATCGAAATGCGCAGAACCCAGCAAACGTGCATGCCATGATGAAGCAGATTGCTCCAGCTGCAGTTAAAAACGCTCGCGCTGAAGGTGCTGAACTGCAAAAAGCGATTGATGCCAGCGGTGAAAATTTCCAGTTGGAGTCCTGGGACTGGGACTTCTATACCGAGAAGGTTAGATTGGCTAAATACAATCTAGACACCGCAGCCATGAAGCCATACTTCGAATTAGAACGAGTGCTACACGATGGCGTTTTCTTCGCAGCAAACAAACTCTTCGGATTGAGTTTCAAGGAGCGAAAAGATATCAAGACCTATCACCCGGAAGCCAGAGCATTTGAAGTTTTCAATGAAGATGGCTCGCCACTAGCACTATTCATCGGAGATTTCTTCACCCGTGACTCAAAACGCGGTGGTGCTTGGATGAATAACCTGGTTGATCAAAACTTCCTACTCGGGCAACTACCGGTAGTGGTCAATAACCTGAACATCCCAAAGCCTCCAGCCGGTCAGCCAGCACTATTGACCTATGACGAGACCACTACCCTATTCCACGAGTTTGGTCACGCCCTGCACGGAATGCTCTCCGATGTTACCTACCCACGTTTTTCTGGAACCAGCGTCGAGAGAGACTTTGTCGAATTCCCATCGCAGGTAAATGAGATGTGGATCACTTGGCCCGAGGTGATGGACAACTACGCCATCCACCACGAGACTGGTGAGAAACTTCCTACGGAATGGATCCAGAACCTAAAGGCAGCAGCTGCCTTCAACGAAGGTCACGCGACGACTTCTTATATGGCCGCTGCCATTCTTGACTTAGCTTGGCACTCGCTAACCAGTGATGCTCAAATAAGCAATGTTGAGGAGTTTGAGGCTAAAGCAATCGCCGATTACGGTCTTGACTACCAGGCAGTGCCGACTAGATACCGTTCAACTTATTTCTCACACATCTTCGCCGGTGGTTACTCAGCCGGATACTACGGCTATATCTGGTCGGAAGTTTTAGATGCCGATACGGTTGACTGGTTTAAGGCAAACGGTGGTTTAACCAGAGCTAACGGAGATCACTTTAGAAACACCCTGTTGGCTAGAGGTGGCTCATTGAATTCAATGCAGATGTTCCGTAACTTCCGTGGACAGGATGCAACAATTCAACCGCTACTAACTAGACGTGGTTTGATCTAACTAAACGGTCTTTTTAGTTTTAGCAGTTGCATTACCAGCAATCCGGTAAGGATTGCCCAGAATGCTGCACCTATCGAGAAGAAGATAACGCCACTGGAAGCCACCAAAAATGCGCTGACGGCAGCGATACGTTCACTTGGGGTTTCCACCATGGTGCTAAATGCATTAGCGATGGTTGGCAGTAAGGCTAAGCCGCTGGCCGCTAGCAGTAGTTGCTGTGGGGTTTGGTAAACAAAAGCTACCGCGATACCTGCAACTAAAGCGAAGAGAATGTAAACCACGCCACCGGAAACCGAGGCCAACCACCTTTTCGCCGGGTTCTTGTGAGCCTGTTCATTAGCATTCAACGCCGCGGTAATGGCAGCCAGGTTCATGACGAAGCCACCTAGAAATGAGACTGCTACGGTGCCAAGCCCGGTGGTAGTCAAACTTGCCCTAAACGGAACTTCGTAACCATAGGTTTTCATGATGGCGATGCCGGGAATATTTTGCGATGCCATGGCAACTAGATAGAGCGGTAAGGCGATGCTCAATACGCTTGAAAGATTAAATGTTGGCATGATGAGCGCTGGGGTAATCAACCAGTCTGTCGCGCTTAGCTGTAAGCCGCGATCGAGTCCAATCAAAGTGAAGGCTAAAACTATAGCTGCCGGCGATGCCCAAACTGGATAGATCCAAAACAAGATAAGCCAAACAGCAATCACTGGAAGCACCAATTGCGGATAACTAGCACTTGCCGCAAACGGGGCAACACAAAAACTAAAAATAACTCCGGCCAACATTGCACTGGCAACTGATTTAGGGATTCTGCCAACTAGAGCACCCAGCGCTGGCCATAAGCCGGTGAGTGCGAGCAGCAAGCCGGCCAGGAGCACCCCGCCTACGGCATTACTAAAGCCAATCCCAGATAGTGAAGATCCTGCAATTAGAGCCGCTCCAGGCGTGCACCAAACAATCGATAGTGGCATCTTGTATTTCCAGCTCAACACGATTGATAAAAGACCATATGCCACCAGCATTATTGAAACTGCTGCGATTGACTGTTCTCTAGTTGCTCCAAGATTGAGATAGGCGCTTAAGAATATTCCGAGTGTGGCGGCTGTTCCGGTAATCGATGCCACCAAGCCAGCGATAATTGGCGCGCGAAGCCCAATCTTTTCTTTCACTTTTACCTTTACTAGGCAGATTTCTCTTGGCGCTTGATTGGAACAATAGACGGTTGTTCTAAGCCTAGGACAACTGGCTGGGTAATCTTCACTAAACCAGTTGCTGGGCTGCCTGGAATTTCAAACATAACTGGCCCAAGTATCTCTTCAAGGATGGAGCGTAATCCCCTAGCCCCGGTTTCGCGTTTGATAGCTTCATCGGCAATAGCCTCCAATGCTGGGCGATCAAACTCTAATTCGAAACCGTCAAGTTCAAACATTCTTTGATACTGCTTGACTAGAGCATTTTTTGGTTCAACCAAAATCTCAATAAGAGCATTTCGATCCAGCGGTGTTACCGCAGCAATAACTGGAAGACGCCCGATGAATTCGGGGATCAATCCAAATTTGCGCAGATCTTCTGGTTGGACCTGGGTGAAAATGTCGGCTTCATCGGCTCTATCGCGTATCTCGGCACCAAAGCCAATACCCTTTTTACCGATTCTTGCCTGAACGATGTTCTCCAGACCGGCAAATGCTCCTGCAACGATGAACAAGATGTTCGTTGTGTCCATCTGGATAAATTCCTGCTGCGGGTGCTTTCTGCCTCCCTGCGGCGGAATTGAGGCAACTGTGCCTTCGAGGATTTTTAGCAGGGCCTGCTGCACTCCCTCACCGGAAACATCTCTAGTGATAGAGGGGTTTTCTGCCTTGCGGGAGATTTTATCGATTTCGTCGATATAGATAATTCCCTGCTCTGCCCGACGAATATCGCCATCGGCTGCCTGATAAAGCTTTAGCAGAATGTTTTCGACATCTTCGCCAACGTATCCCGCTTCGGTCAAACTTGTCGCATCGGCAACAGCAAATGGAACATTTAGTCGTTTAGCCAGCGTCTGGGCTAGGTAAGTCTTACCGCAACCGGTAGGGCCAACCAGAAGGATGTTTGATTTTGAAATCTCGATGGCATCGTGCGGTTTGCCGCTAGCAGTTAGCGTTCCCCTGGAACGAATTCTCTTGTAGTGGTTGTAAACAGCTACGGAAAGAGCCTTCTTTGCTTGATTCTGCCCGATGACGTATTCATCCAAAAAGGCAAATATCTCCTTAGGTTTCGGTAGATCAAAATCCTCGATTGGCTTTGGATCTTTACCGAGCTGCTCTTCAATGATTTCGTTACATAGCTCAATGCACTCATTGCAGATGTAAACACCAGGCCCAGCAATTAGCTTCAGTACTTGCTTCTGCGTTTTCGAGCAGAAGTTGCACTTGAGCATATCCCCTGGATCACTGAGTCGAGTCATGGCTTAAGCCTACCTATTGATACCGATAAAGCGCTTTAACCAAATCAGAAAAGTGTTTAGGCTGCCCTTGTAACTACTTAGTCCAGTAAATCTTGGCGTCAGTTCCCTTTGGTGCTCCATAGACATAGGCTCTGACGACCTGTAGACCTTCAGTGCCAGAAGGAGTAGAAACACTCACCCGAACGACGCCGTTTTCATCTGAAACTTCAGACCAGGTAAGTAAAGCGTTACCTTCACCAAACGACTCGAAAGTCACGGTGGTGCCTGCAACAACTTCCTTGTCTAGGTTCGTTAGCTTGAACGAAATAACCTTGCTTCCTCCAGATTTAACGCGCTGGGATGGGACAGTGGCTGAAACCTTAGGGTTCACATAGTGCAAGAACAAAACGTCCTTGTCTTCGTTACGCTCCTGAGCTTCGGTCGGGTGAGCAATCAAAGACGGTGCAATTGTTGTTGCCATGCACATGTTGTCATCTGCGCAAGTAATGCCCTTTGAGTAAAGATTCATCTTGTTTAAGGCACTTGGGAACATTTCACCAGAGAAGTTGTAATTTTTTAGTGGGAAGGTTGCCAAGCCAGCGGCATTGGTTGTGGCAATAACAGCTGTTTGACCAGCACCCATTTGCGGCTGATCACCACACCAGTCGCGAACAATCGCGTGGGTATCACCGTTGCGGTTGCCGCCTGGGTAGTTGGTGTTCAACGGAGTTGAGAATGTGGTCTTGCTACATGAGTACTTTTTATTCACGATCAAATAGACAGTGGCGTTAGCAAGAGGTGTTCCAGCAGCATTGGTGTATTTATAAGTCAGCGAGACAGTGCTCTTAACATCGGCATACATGATGAAGGCTCTTAAGCCTTTGCCGTAGTACTGATCCCAGCTGCCCTTAGCATCAGCGTTCATCGAGACGCTGTTAGCTGAGCTTGGAGCTGGAGAGACCAAGCGCATAATGCTAGTTCCGTTTACCGGTGGGTTATACCCGGCTGCTTGAGTTGGCGTTCCTGACAATAGTGAAAAGGATAGTGAAATAGCACCAATAGCTAAAACTAGACGTTCGACAATTTTTCTCATAATGTTCCTTATCGTGTTTGAGCAAACACTTCGCCTGCTTCGGGTGAAATTTTTAGGCGCGATGGATAAGGAACCGAAGTCCAGCATTGGCAAAGCGGCCTAATAATTTCTAAACCGTTTCGCACAAAACGCTTTAGCCAAATCTAACAAGAAACCCGCCCAAAAACTGCTGTTTTTGGACGGGTTTAGTCAAATGTTATCTAAAGCTATGACTTTCTTGAGGTCAATACCTGATCAATAAGCCCATATTCGAGGGCTGCATCAGCGGTGAGTATCTTGTCTCGCTCGATATCTTTACTTACCTCTTCGGCCGATTTGTTGGAGTGCTTAGCCAAGGTGTGTTCTAGCCAAATGCGCATGCGCATGATTTCAGCAGCCTGAATCTCAATATCTGATGCCTGTCCACGACCGCCGCCACCGGATGCTGGCTGGTGAATCAAAATGGTCGAGTTTGGCAGTGCTAGACGCTTACCAGGTGCGCCACCAGCAAGCAAAACTGCTGCAGCTGAAGCTGCTTGACCGAGGCAAACAGTTTGCACCTGAGGCTTGATGTATTGCATGGTGTCGTAAATGGCGGTAAGCGCTGTAAAGGATCCACCAGGTGAGTTGATATACATGGTGATGTCACGATCTGGATCTTGGCTTTCCAAAACCAGAAGCTGAGCCATGATGTCATCGGCTGTTACATCGTCAACCTGCGCACCTAGAAAGACAATTCGGTCTTCAAAGAGTTTGGTGTATGGATCAAGGTGACGGTATCCGTAAGGGGTTCTTTCCTCAAATGAAGGAAGAATGTAGCGAGATTCTGGCATGTTTTTCTTAGTCATTTTCTTCTCTCCTACTTCTTACCTACACCGGTTGACACTGCTGCAAATTCTTGAATGTGATCGACAAAGCCGTACTCGAGAGCTTCTTGGGCATTAAACCAACGATCGCGATCACCATCGGCCATAACCTGTTCAACTGTTTTTCCAGTTTGCTTGGCTGTAATTGCAGCAAGCTGCTTTTTCATGTCGTTAATTAAAAATGCCTGAGTTTGAATATCTGCGGCTGTTCCACCGAAACCGCCCAAAGGCTGGTGCAACAACACTCTGGTGTTTGGAGTTAGAAAACGCTTGCCCTTAGTTCCAGCGGTCAGAAGGAACTGCCCCATCGAAGCACACATACCGATACCAACGGTTACCACATCATTTGGAACATATTGCATGGTGTCGTAGATGGCCATGCCGGCTGTGATTGACCCACCGGGAGAGTTTATGTAGAGGAAGATGTCCTTGGTGGAGTCTTCGGCAGCAAGAAGTAGCATCTTGGCGCAAATTTCATTGGCGTTATCGTCTCTGACTTCATCGCCTAGCCAAATAATGCGATCTTTCAACAGTCTCTCAAAGACATTGTTCATTGCGATGTTTTCAACCATCTATTGCTCCTCTATCTGCAAATTGCTTTGCCTAATCAAGATAACCGAGTATCAGAGCAAATCATTCCTATGTTCGCCATAGGCAAAGTAAGCGAAAACTAGGCGTTTTGCTCGTCAGTTAGCGAATCTTCTTCTGCGCCAGCGGCAAACTCTGCCAAATCAACCTTGTTTCCCTCACTGTCGGTGATTTGGGCTGCCTCTAGGACTATCGAGAGCGCTTTACGTCTAGCAACTTCAGAAACAAAAGACGGGATCTGACCCTGTTCATCAACTACCTTGACGAACTCGTTAGGCTGCATGCCATAGGACTGTGAAGCCTGGATCAAATACTGCAACAGTTCATTCTCGTTGACTCTGACTTCCTCAGCTTCAGCGATGGCATCCAAGAGCATTTGCACTTGGAAGGACTTAGTTGATTCAACTCGAACCTCAGCAGCATGTGGGTCATCTAGTGTCTTGCCTTCGCCTTCTAGGTGACGAAGCACATCCTGTTCGACTAACTCTTGAGAAACAGGAACATCAATAAGATCAAGCAGTTGCTCAGTTAGAAGCTCTCTTGCCTGGAGACCCTGGGTGTATGACTTACTGCGCTTGATTTGATCAGCGAGTCCCACTCTAAGTTCGCTAACAGTGTCAAATTCACTTGCCAACTTGGCCCACTCATCGTCAATTTCTGGAAGTTCGCGTTCCTTAACGGCATTTAGAGTGACAGTAATTTCTGCCTCTTCTCCAGCTTTTTCTCCACCGACAAGTTTGCTCTTGAATGTAGTGGTTTCACCGGCAGTAAGAGTTATTAGGGCTTCATCAATTCCATCAAGAAGTGAGTCGCTACCGATTTCATAAGAAATGTTCTGCGCCTGATCAATCTCAACTCCATCGAGAGTCGCCACCAAATCAATTGAAGTGAAATCACCCTTAGCGGCAGGGCGTTCAACAGTGTTTAGTGTTCCGAAGCGACTGCGTAGGCGATTGATTTCCTCATCGATTTCAGAATCCTCAACCTTGATTGCATCAACTTGAACCTTTAGTCCTCTAATTACTGGCAGTTTTAGCTCTGGTCTAACTTCGACTTCGATATCAACAACTAGATTTCCACTGAAAGATTTCTCATCTGGACTCTTCTTGACGTCAGCTTTAGGAGCGCCTAGCGGGCGAAGCTTCTCCTGCTCGATTGCTGTTCGGTAAATTGAATCCAAACCGTCGTTGATGGCGTGGGCCAGGATTGCTGGTCTACCAACTCGCTGATCCAAAATCGCCGCTGGAATTTTCCCCTTGCGAAAACCTGGGATGTTTACCTGCTCGGCGATGTGTTCGTAGGCGTGATCGAGGCTGGGCTTGAACTCTTCAGGAGTAACTTCAATGGTCAGTTTGACTCTGGTAGGGGCTAAACGCTCAACAGTGGTCTTCAACGGTTTTCTCCTGAACATGGGCCTACCAAGCGATAAGCCGGTTTGTTTTTAATACAAATGGTCGGGGTGACAGGACTCGAACCTGCGATATCCTGCTCCCAAAGCAGGCGCGCTAGCCACTACGCTACACCCCGGAGTCAGCGGCTCTGAGATTACTCAGAACATAACAACCTGACTAATCTTAGACCATAGAATGTATTAGCACTAATACGCGGATGTAGCTCAATGGTAGAGCCTCAGTCTTCCAAACTGATGGTGCGGGTTCGATTCCCGTCATCCGCTCCAATAAACCAGTTATTTCTGGCAACCCGGGCAATAGTAGAGCTTTCTAGTGGCCATCAACTCCAAAGCCACATTCGAGCGGCACCTAAGGCAGGCTAATCCCTCACGTTTATATACGTAGTTTCGCTCATCGTGGATCTTTCTAGAACTTAGCTGCTCTTGCCTAGTCACCATAAAACCTTTGGCAACTCCTACTTTCATGAGCATCACGGCATCTTGCCAAAGTTCGACAGCCTGTTTTTGACTGAGGCTGCTGCCGAGTCGATAGGGGCTGAGTTTTGCCCTAAAGAGTAATTCGGCTCGATAGACATTACCAACGCCGCTGATCACACTCTGATTCATCAATAAAAGGCCAATGGCCGATTTGGATGCTCTAACTCGCTTGACAAAGCGCTCTTGGTTCAATTTCTTTGGATCTGGATTGGTTGGATCTGGACCTAAACGTTTTTTGTGCTGATCTACCAACTCGGTTTCAATAACCTCACAGATTGTTGGTCCTCTTAGATCAGCTAACTTAGCAGCATTGAAAAACCTGGCTCTTACCTGACCAACTACTTCAACCTTGTTTGAATCAAAATAGCGCCACTTACCGTAGATGCCGAGATGTATTCGAACGGTCTTTTTGTTATCGAAATCAAGAAATAGTTGTTTTCCAATTGCCCTTGCTCGAATGAGCTTTCGATTGCTTACTAATTTGGCGCTGTCGGTAAATCTGCCCTGCGGCGAATCAACTCTTACCTTGCTTCCAGCCAGGTGCTTGTTAAACCAGTTAGCCGTCCGCTGAACGGAATGACCCTCAGGCATATCTAGAGAATTTCTCCAGTTTGCTCGTAACTGGCAATTTTGCCAATTCGTCGAACATGACGCTCATCATTTGAAAAAGGCTCGGCAATAAAAGCACTGATTAGCGACAGAACTTCTTCTCGGCTGTGTTGTCTTGCCCCAACGGCAACGACGTTGGCATCGTTATGCGATCTTGCCAATTTGGCGGTATCCAAATTCCAGACCAGTGCAGCTCTAATGCCATCGACCTTATTGGCCGCCATTTGCTCACCGTTACCTGAACCGCCGAGGACGATACCCAATGCACTTTCGCCGGCCTGCTCATCCGCTCTCACCGCAAGTGCCGCATTAATGCAAAAGGCAGGGTAATCATCAAGCGGGTCGTATTCTTTGGGTCCGTGGTCAAAAACCTCGTGGCCAGCCTTAGTTAATTGGTCAATCAGATAGTGGCTCAGTTCCAAGCCAGCATGGTCAGTGGCGATGTGAATGCGCATTCGCGTTCCCTCTTATCGAAGCCTTTGGGACAATACTAGGCTAGTTCCTGTTGTCCAAAAGAAAACATGGGAGTTTATAAATGCCAGGAGAAAACCTAACCCGCCTCGAAGCCCAAGAGCGTGCCGAGCTAGTTGAGGTCCAGTCTTACACCGTCGAACTAGACCTACTCAAAGGTGAGGAAGTCTTCGGGGTTACCACCACCGTAAAGTTCTCAAGCACCATGATTGGGGCTTCGACCTTCATCGATGCCATCACCAAGACTGTTCACCGAGTAAACCTCAATGGCAAAGATCTAGATGTAGCCAAAGTCTCTGATGGTGTTCGCATTCAGTTAGATGATCTGCAAGCCACAAATGAACTAGTCGTGGTATCGGATAACCCATACATGCACACCGGTGAAGGATTACACCGCTTTGTTGACCCGGTTGATAACGAGGTCTACCTATACACCCAGTTTGAAGTTCCAGACTCAAGACGCATGTTTGCGGTCTTTGAGCAACCAGACCTAAAGGCCACCTTCCAGTTCACCGTGTCTGCTCCAAGTAAATGGAAAGTGATCTCTAACTCACCGACACCTAGCCCAGTTGATCGCGGCGATGGCAGTTCGGTTTGGGTTTTTGCTCCTACCCCGCGCATCTCCTCTTACATCACCGCACTAATTGCCGGCCCATACAGCGAATGGCGTGATGAGTTGGTAAGTGCTGATGGTAGAACTATTCCGCTAGGTGTCTACGGCAGATCTTCATTGGCTCAATACATCGATGCAGATTACCTGTTTGCTAAGACCAAAGAGGGTTTCCTATTCTTCGAAGAGCAATTTGACTACCCTTACCCGTTTGATAAGTACGACCAGTTATTCGTGCCTGATTTCAATGCCGGAGCTATGGAAAATGCTGGTGCAGTGACTATCACTGAAAGCTACGTTTTCCGCGGTGCGGTAAATGGGTTTATTAAGGAACGTCGCATCATCACGGTGCTGCACGAACTAGCTCACATGTGGTTTGGCGATCTAGTCACTATGCGCTGGTGGAACGATCTTTGGCTAAACGAATCATTCGCCGAGTATGCATCCTATTTGGCAACTGCCGAAGCGACTGAGTTTAAAGAGGCTTGGACAACCTTTGCTTCTCATGAGAAGAGCTGGGGTTACCGCGAAGACCAGATGCCTTCAACTCACCCAGTAGTTGCCAACATTAGAGACCTGGAAGATGTCCAAGTGAACTTTGATGCGATCACATATGCCAAAGGTGGCTCAGTGCTTCGTTTGCTAGTGGCCTGGGTGGGCCAGGAGAACTTCATGAAAGGGCTAGCTTCATACTTTAAGAAGTATCAGTGGGATAACGCAGAACTAGTTGACCTGTTGACTGAGTTGGAACTAACTTCAGGTAGAAAACTTCGTGAATGGTCAAAGCTTTGGCTAGAAACTTCTGGAGTGAACACTCTTCGTGCAGAGATAAGCGACGAGGACGGCAAGATCGCATCCTTCGCGGTTCGACAGAGCTATCACCCGGACTACCCGACCCTTAGACCACACCGCTTGGGAATCGGTTACTACAACTTAGCTAATGGCAAGCTGGTCAAAACTCACCGCGTTGAAGTTGATATCGACGGTGAACTAACCCAAATTCCGGAACTGGTTGGCACTGTGCGTCCTGACCTGATCCTTCTAAATGACGGTGATTTGACCTATACCAAGATTCGCCTTGATGAGAAATCTTGGCAAACCACTTTGGATCACCTAGCCGATATTCAAGACTCGTTGGCTAGAGCTCTGCTCTGGGGTGCCGCTTGGGATTCGACTAGAGATGCCGAAGCCGATCCGAAGGACTTTATCAACCTGGTGCTAAAAAACGTAGCCACCGAATCAAATGCAACGGCGATGATGACACTGCTGAACCAGTTGGTCACCGCACAGTCGATGTATCTGAAGCCAGAAAATCGTTCTAGCTTCAAGATCAAGATCGGCGATGCACTTATTCAGATGGCTCGCGAGGCACAACCTGGTAGCGAAGCTCAATTGCAGTTCCTAAAATACTTCCCACGCTTTGCCTCAACCCCAGAGCACGGTAAGACACTCAGAGCGCTGCTTACCGGTGAAGAGAAGCTATCCGGTCGAGAGATAGACACCGACCTACGTTGGGATCTACTAACCGGTTTGGTAACCCTAGCCGAGGCAGATGCAAATGAAATCGAGAAAATGCTAGCAAGCGATAACACCGCGAACGGGCAAAAACTTGCGGCTATGGCCAAGGGAGCAATCCCAACCGCAGAAGCGAAAGCTTCCGTCTGGCACACCGCAGTTGAAACCAACGAATGGTCAAACACCATTTTGCAGTATTCAACAATTGGTTTCGGTAGAGGTGCAACCGATGAACTTCTTCACCCATACGTGGATAAATACTTCGAAGACGTTTTGAAAATTTGGAACAGCAAGACATTCAAGATGGCTGAGTATGCGATTGTGAATCTCTACCCGATTTCACTGGCCTCAAAAGATTTGGCTGAAAAGACTAGGCAATTCCTCGATAACCCTGAGATAGTTGCGATTCCTGCACTTCGCAGGCTCTTGGTGGAAAACCTAGATCCAATTGACCGTGCATTGAAAGTTCAAGCCCAAGATAACTAACCATGACCAGTTCGATCCTTCCGCAGTGGCTTATTGATCTTTACTCCGAGTGGGGTTCAGGCTTTCGTATTGTGCTGGCTGTTATTGCTGCACTGATTCTTCGAGCAATTTTGCAATTCATGATTCGAAGAATCGTTAAAGGTGTTGCGAGGCAAGTGCGAAAAGATGGCACTGAATCTCCGCTAGCCCAAGCCAGGCTACTGCAACGAACCAAAACTATCGGCTCAGTCTTAGGCAATCTAGCTACCTGGGGTTTAACTTTCACGGTTATCTCTATCGCCCTTACCGAGATCGGCGTTTCCGCCGGTGCCATAGTTGCCGGAGCTGGAATCTTGGGAGCAGGTTTAGGTTTTGGCGCGCAGTCGCTGATCAAAGATCTAATCTCTGGGTTATTCATCGTCTTTGAGGACCAGTATGGCGTTGGCGACAGCGTCGATCTTGGCCAAGCCATCGGCATTGTTGAAAGCGTTGGCCTAAGAGTTACTACGGTGCGCGATATAGAAGGAACCGTCTGGTTTGTCCGAAACGGTGAAATCCTAAGAGTCGGTAACCAAAGTCAAGGCTGGTCAAGAGTGGTTATCGATGTGGCTTTGAACTACAACGCGGATCTGGGCAAGGCCCAAGAGGTGATGCGAAAGGCTGCCGCCGACACAGCGAAGGCAAAGCCAAAGCTAGTTATTGATGCTCCAGAGGTTTGGGGTATTCACGCGCTATCGGGAGATCAGGTGGTAATCCGACTAGTACAAAAAACTAAGCCGGAGACTAAAGATGAGTTAGCCAGAGAGCTTAGAGCTAATCTCAAGTCCGCTCTAGATAAAAGCAAGATCAAACTTGCTACTGGCAGCAACTCAATCTCGTTGAATCTAACGAACCGATGAATCACACTCCTGGTAAAGACGATCAGTTTGAAGATCGTGAGCGAGTTGAGACACTACGGTTAGTAACCAATACCGGTCAAGATGCCGAGGGAAATATCTACGAGCTGGTCGGTGGCAAGAAGTTTTTCGAAAGCTTGTGTAAGGCGTTTTACGGTGGCGTCAAAGACGATGAACTCCTAAGGCCGATGTATCCAGAAGAAGATCTTGGCCCTGCTGCCGAACGCTTGCAGTTATTCCTAGAGCAATACTGGGGTGGGCCGAAAACTTATCAAGAAACTCGCGGGCACCCGCAACTTAGACTTCGCCACGCGCCATTCAAAATTAACCCAGCAGCTCGAGCAGCTTGGCTAAAACATATGCGGCAGGCTTTAGAAGATCAAAAGTTACCACCGCTATTAGAAAATCAGATGTGGGCATATCTTGATCGGGCGGCAACTGCCATGTTAAACACCATGGAAGATTAGTTATTCATCACAACATAGTCGTTGGCAAATCTACTAAGCACGTGGCCGTGTTTAGCGCTTAGGCGAATCCATTCTCCAGAGACATACCAGGGCACCAGTTCACCTTCGGTTAAAAATCCAAGACCAGCGGCAACAAAAGCTGCCCCCATCGGGATTGGATTTTTATAATCAAATGCCGTGCCCCAAATTTCAGCCCGCACTCGAGCGGCGATCGGACCGCCAACCGAAGCAGGTAATGTTTCAGTTATCTGGGCAACGCCTTTACGAGCAATTTCAGTTAGTTCTTCCTGACTTATTTCGCCGCGCTGCTCCCAACCTGTTCTAGTTGGGGTCTCGGTTGACCAGGCCACTTCAATAGGGTTATCCGGTAAGCAAATTTGATTCTCGGCTAAGATTTTTCTTTTTTCTGGGAGTTTTTTCACCAGACTGAAATTCTCAACGGTTTCCTCACCCCTAAGCTCACTGAGCATTTGACTGATTGGGTAGCTTGCATCAAACTCGCTTGCTGCGGCAAGTTCCATGGTTCTTAGCCCAAGAATCAAAGGAGTGTGCTCGAGCATCTGCTCGGTGGCTATTGGCGCGACATAGACGGTGAGCACTTCACCATATGCCCTAAAGCGCACTGCCCCAGCGTTATCTAGTTTTTCCGCTCTTTCCAGATAGCGAATTAGATCAGCAACATCTGATTGTTCGGGGAATGTAAAACAGTTAGTCATCTCCTAACTAAACTACCTGTTGAGGGCCAATCGACGAAGATGTGGAGGGCCAGGTTGACCGAAAGTATGCCAATAGCAGATGATCCGCTAGGCGAATTGCTGCAAACCCTGAATTTAGAGCAGGCTGCCAGAACCAGAGAAGACATTTTTATCGGTCCATCGAATTTCATGCCGACCGGGCGAGTCTTCGGCGGCCAGCAAATTGGGCAAGCTCTAGTGGCGGCTTCAAGAACTGTTGACCCAGACCGCAAAATTCATTCGATGCACGGCTATTTTCTTCGTGGTGGCAAAATCGATCTGCCCATAACCTATTCGGTAGATCGAATTCGAGACGGTAAATCATTTAGTACCAGGCGCGTTCAGGCCTATCAAAACGGTGAGCCGCTTTTTTCTTCTATTTATTCATTCCAAGTTGAAGAAAAAGGTTTAGAGCACCAAGACACTTTGCCGGATAACATCCCTGATCCAGAATCACTTCCCCCACTAAAAGAGCTGATGGAGGTAATGAAGGATAACCCCGCAGCACAATACTGGGCGAAGGGTCGACCATTTGATATGCGACATATCGAAAAGTCAATTTACTTTTATGTCGAGGGTGAACATGTTGCGCACCAGGCAATCTGGTTTAAGACAATTGGCCCGCTACCGGATGATCCGATAATTCATAATGCTGCCCTGGCTTATGCCAGCGACTATTCACTGCTGGAACCGATTTATCGCAGACACGGATTGGTCTGGTCTCATCCGGGTCTAATGGTGGCAAGTCTGGATCACGCGATGTGGTTTCATCGACCAGTTCGAGCCGACCAGTGGTTACTCTATGTTCAAGATTCACCTAATGCCAGAGGAGGACGCGGTCTAGGCCTAGGGAAAATCTTTAACCGTGAAGGCGAACTTGTTGCTACTGTCGCCCAAGAAGGATTAGTTCGAATTCCCGCTGAGGAATTAGCCGAACACTAATCTCTGGTTAGTCGACGATATTTTGAGCGATGCGGTTTAGCCGCTTCAGGCCCTAACCGTTCAACCTTATTTTCTTCATAAGACTGGAAGTTACCCTCGAACCAGTACCACTGGTCTGGATCGTCATCGTTACCCTCATAAGCCAAAATGTGTGTTGCTACACGGTCTAGGAACCATCTATCGTGCGTGATCACCACAGCACAACCTGGGAAATCGAGCAGGGCGTTTTCCAGCGAGGACAAAGTTTCCACGTCAAGATCGTTTGTTGGCTCATCCAGTAGTAATAGGTTGCCGCCTTGTTTCAAAGTCAAAGCTAAATTCAACCGGTTACGTTCACCACCGGATAGCACCCCGGCTGGCTTTTGCTGATCGGGGCCTTTGAAGCCGAAGGCGGCAACATAAGCCCGAGACGGCATAGTGACGTTACCCACCTGCAGGAAATCCAAGCCATCGGAGACAACCTCAAATAGCGTCTTAGTTGGATCAATTCCAGCTCGAGACTGGTCGACGTAGGAAATTTTTACGGTCTCACCAATTTTGAGATCTCCCCCATCGAGCGGCTCTAAGCCAACGATGGTTTTGAACAAGGTTGATTTACCAACACCGTTTGGACCAATGACTCCAACAATTCCATTTCGAGGTAGTGAGAAAGATAAACCATTGATGAGTGATCTTCCCTCGAAGCCTTTCTGCAGGTTTTTCGCTTCCAAAACGATGTTGCCCAGTCTTGGCCCAGGTGGAATTTGAATTTCTTCGAAATCGAGTTTTCTTGTGCGATCCGCCTCAGCAGCCATTTCTTCATACCTGGCTAGACGAGCTTTCGATTTGGTCTGTCTAGCCTTCGGTGATGACCTGACCCATTCAAGTTCGTCCTCTAAACGCTTAGCTAACTTAACGTCTTTCTTGCCTTGAACCTCAAGACGTTCAGCTTTCTTTTCAAGATAAGTTGAGTAGTTACCCTCGTAAGGGTAGGCACGGCCACGATCTAATTCCAAAATCCACTCGGCAACGTTATCTAGGAAATATCTATCGTGGGTAACTGCCAAGACTGCACCAGGATACTTAGCCAGGTGCTGCTCTAACCAGAGCACCGACTCGGCATCAAGATGGTTAGTTGGCTCATCTAGTAGTAGTAGATCTGGCTTTTCCAGAAGCAATTTACAAAGCGCAACTCGACGCTTTTCTCCACCAGAAAGAAAGTTCACCGGAGTATCCCCTGGCGGGCAACGAAGTGCATCCATCGCCTGCTCTAGCTGGTTATCTAAATCCCAAGCATCAAGGTGATCAATCTCTTCCTGAAGCGTCCCCATTTCAGCCAATAAAGCGTCGTAGTCGGCATCCGGTTCACCCATCAACGCAGACACCTCATTGAATCGATCAAGCTTTGCTTTGATGTGGGATACCGCTTCTTCAACGTTTCCTAAAACGGTCTTCTCTTCATTAAGCGGAGGCTCTTGAAGCAAAATGCCGACTGTGTAGCCAGGGCTTAGTCTCGCTTCTCCATTTGAAGGGTTATCCATCCCCGCCATAATTTTCAAGACCGAAGACTTACCGGCGCCGTTCGGGCCTACCACACCGATCTTTGCGCCCGGGTAAAAGGCAAGGGTGACATCATCGAGAATGACCTTGTCGCCATGCGCCTTGCGCGTCTTAATCATTTGATAGATAAATTCAGCCATTGATTCCTAAAAAGTAAAAGCGACACCCACCGCTAGGGACCTAACAAGTATATCGAATGAAATTGCTAGGAAATGAGTGGGTGTCGCTTACCTCCGGTTCGAGCCAAGTGGGAAACTCGAAGCGGCAGGTCTAAGCCATGGCTTTAGATTTAGCTGATTTCACTTCGACCTCCGGAGCAGGCTGTTCGTCCTCTTCTCTGGTCATCACAGTGCGAACAAAAGTGGAAGTCCCCCAGATCAAATCATGGCCAACGCTCTCGGCCTCTAATTCAACCGAAGTGCCAGCGCGCTCCCCGTTATCCCAATCTCGAACACGCAATTTACCAAGTACAATCACCCGATCACCCTTGGAGATCGATGTCGCACTGTTGATGGCGAGTTGCCTAAAGCAGGTGACGGTGAACCAGTTGGTTTCAGCGTCTACCCAACGATTGAGGGCTCGGTCAAATTTTTTGAGATTAGCCGCTAAGCGGAAGGACGTTATTGGTAAACCGTCTTGAGTAACTAAGTGCCTAGGTGTAGTGGCAACTAATCCTGAAACAGAATAACTATCGGACATTTGTGTAAAACCTTTCTTCGTGAATGAAAGAAAGGATTACAAATTTGAATAACCTGCGCTGAGGTTATCCACAAACTACTTTAGGAACTCTTGAAATGCCGATCTGGTTTTCGCCATCTTGCCACTGACCACACTCTGGCAATAAGCGTTGCCTGGGTTTTTCACAAAATAGTCCTGGTGATATTCTTCTGCGTCCCAGAATTTCTCTAGCGGCTGCAAGGTAGTAACAATTTCGCCGTCCCACATCTGCCCAGCTCTTTCCAACGCTTTCTCAAAAATTTCTTTTTGCTCTTCACCCTGGTAGAACATCGCCGAGCGGTAACTGGTGCCAATGTCATTGCCCTGACGGTTTAGTTGTCTTGGATCGTGCATGGTGAAGTAAAGATCAAGTACCACTTCAGCACTAATTATTGATTCGTCGAAAATAACCTTGGCAACCTCCGCATGTCCAGTTTTCTCGGAACACACCTGTTCGTAGGTCGGGTTATCGGTGTGCCCACCGGAGTAACCACAAACAACATCGATGATTCCCTTGAACTGGGAATAGGAAGAGTCTAAGCACCAGAAACAGCCGCCGGCTAATACAAATTCAGTCATGCAACTAGCCTAGGCTGAACTGGTGAGAGTTCGTCGACCTGCCGTAGGTGCCGCAGCAGTTTCCTGTGCGGCACTACTTTTTGGCCTAAATGCCAGCACTGTGAAGGTCATAATCCAAACCGGTATCAGCTCGGAGCAGCTGGTTCTCTTCCGAACCACTTTCACAGCGATTGTGGCCGGAATTGTCCTACTCATAACCAATCGGAAGGCTTTCAGGTTAGAGAAAAGAGAAATTCCGGTGATGATCGGTTACGGTATCGCCGGAATAGCCCTGATGCAGTGGTCTTACGCCAATGCGGTTAGTTTGCTTCCAATCAGCGTTGCCTTACTTATCGAATACACGGCTATCGTGATTGTTCCGCTGGTTTCCTATTTCCTTTTCAAGGAAAAACTCTCCAAAAAACTCTGGATCGGTATCGCACTTGTGCTTTTAGGGCTAGCGATTGTCAGTAACATCTGGGATTCGCAGTTAAACCCCGTTGGAGTCGGCTGGGCTTTTATGGCGGCAATTTGTGTGAGTATCTATTTCCTAGTCGGTGAGCACACCCAAAAAACTCGCGACCCCATGTCGACTTTGTTCTACACCTTTCTAGTTGCCGCCATCTTCTGGTTGATCATGAATCTTTTGAACCCGAAGAATTTAATTTCGCTAGAGCAGAGCATGTCGCTTGCTGGCAATTTGGCCATGATTGATTGGCCAATTTGGTTGGCGTTGATTTGGCTTGGTGTGATGGGCTCATTTATTCCTATGTGGCTTGATTACATAGCCCTGGGTAATCTTTCCGCGACCGCAGTAGGGGTGATTGCCACAGCCGAAACCATCTTTGCCTCCGCGTTTGCCTGGATTTGGCTAAACGAGTCAATGACCACAATCGAGGTGCTCGGCGCTTTCATAGTGGTCAGTGGCATTGTGATTGCTGAAACTTCAAGAACTGTTTCCAAGGTTTAGGCTTTAGTCATGACTGGTAAAGCAGCCAAGATGCACTCTTCCAACGCCGCAACGATTGCGCTTCGTGAAGAAGTGCTGAACTATGCCAGAGAGCGCATGGCCATGGACCCGGCTCCGCTGGATGGTCCACAAAGTCTTAGCTACCTAAAAAAACATGCTGCAAATACCATCAACGAAAAAGGTCTCGGTGGACATAAAGCGCTAAAAATCTTTGAAGATGTTCTGGCCCCAGCCTGTATTTCAACCGATCACCCCGGTTACTTATCTTTTATTCCAGTGGCACCAACCGAAGCGGCAACCCTTTTTGACCTTGTTGTTTCAGCAACCAGTGTCTACGGCGGATCTTGGCTCGAAGGATCTGGTGCCGTCTTTGCTGAAAATGAAGTGCTGGCGTGGCTGGCCAAGGAAGTTGGTTTACCCAAATCTGCAGGGGGAACTTTTGTTCAAGGCGGATCTCTTGGTAACCTCTCGGCTCTGGTAACTGCAAGACACGAGGCGATAGCAAAGCGTAAGGGCAAAAAGCTTCCTAAACGCTGGTCAATTATCGCTTCTTCAGAATCACACTCCTCGCTCAAAGCGGCAGCTCGAGTTATGGATATCGATATTGTTTTAGCCAAAGCCAATCACGAAGGCAGACTAACCGGTCAAGCGGTTTTAGATGCTGCCGAGAAAATTAAAGACGGTTTATTTGCAGTTGTGGCAACATCCGGAACTACGAATTTCGGAATAGTAGACCGTTTAGATGAGATTGCTAAGGCGGCCAAACAATTGGGTGTTTGGTATCACGTTGATGGCGCTTACGGTCTTGCTGGAATTTTAGACCCACGGCAGAAAAAGCTATTCAAGGGCGTAGAAAAAGCAGATTCATTTATCGTTGATCCACACAAGTGGCTATTCACCAGCTTTGATTCTTGCGCGCTTGTTTATCGCAACCCTAAATTGGCAGCGGCTGCCCACACTCAACACGGAGAATATCTCGACACATTGACCGATAGCGGTGAATTCAACCCAAGCGACTACGCCTACCACCTAACCAGAAGGGCTAGAGGATTACCGCTTTGGTTCTCGCTCGCTACCTATGGCGTTGGTGCCTATCGAATTGCTGTAGCCGAGAACATCGATCTGGCCCACAAGATCGCCGATGTGATCCGCTCAAGAAAAGACCTAAAGCTTGTTCGTGAACCTGAATTATCAATTGTGGTGTTTGAGAGAGTCGGTTGGAAGCTAGCCGACTACGAGAAGTGGTCACAGCGGATTCTTCGAGAGGAACTTGGTTTTGTAACACCTAGTTCGCATGAGGGTAAACCAAATGCCAGATTCGCCATTGTGAACCCGAGGACTGAACTGAAACTACTGACCAAAATCATCGATTCAATGAGTGAAAAATGAAACTAACCCAAGTTGGCAAACTAGATTCGCTTTCTAGAGTTAAAGCGGCAACCCGCGAGCCGGTAAGAATAGCCCTGGTGCAGATGCACTGGGAAAAAGATGCTGCTAAGCACCTCGAGAATCTAAACAACGGAATAGAGTTGGCAGCTAAAGCCGGAGCCAAGCTTGTCTGCTTGCCGGAGTTAACCCTTTCGCGCTACCCAGCAGATCAGAAACCAAGCGGCATCCCGAGCACAATTGCCGAGGAATTAGAAGGCCCAACACTTAACTTTGCTAGATCTGCCGCAGAAAAATATGGGCTTTATATTCACGCTTCGCTTTATGAAAAAAGTGAGTTAGCAGATGGCCGCGGCTACAACGTTGCAATCTTGGTGAACCCCGAAGGCGAGTTGATCGGCTACACCCCAAAAACACACATTCCAGTTACGGCCGGTTACTACGAAGATAAATACTTCGCCCCTGGGCCAAGTGATCCAGATCCTTATCCGGTTTATGACACCGAGCTTGGCAAACTGGGGCTTCCGACTTGCTGGGATGAGTGGTTCCCTGAAGTTGCCAGAGCGTACTCGCTTGCTGGTGCCGAAATGCTTATATATCCAACCGCTATTGGTTCAGAACCAGATCATCCAGATTTTGATACCGCACCACTGTGGCAAAAAGTTATTGTCGCAAATGGCATCAACAGCGGAACTTTTATGGTTGTGCCAAATCGTTGGGGAAATGAAGGCGCTCTGAATTTCTATGGGACGTCATTTATTAGTGACCCCTATGGCAGAGTGCTTGTTCAAGCCTCGAGAAATGAAGATGAAGTTCTGGTGGCCGATCTTGATTTGGATCAGCGTCGCGACTGGTTAGATCTTTTTCCATTTCTTGCAACTAGAAGACCTGATACCTATGAAGCGCTAACCAGACCAGTGGCAAACCCAAGAGTCGATTCCGGCGATGGAATTGATGGAGGAATTGCAGGAGAAGCGCAATGAGTTGGAAAATGCCGGCCGAGTGGGAAAGACATGAACGCACCTGGCTATCATTTCCCGCAAACGAATATGCAACACCTGCAGAAGATTCTTATAAAGCCTGGTCCGAAGTGGCTAACGCGGCCAGCGAATATGAACCGGTGACGGTTTTAGTTGACCCAGCTCAAGAACAGACAGCTAGAAAATATCTCTCTAGTGAAATCACTACCTTGATTTGCGACTTAGACGATTCATGGGTCAGAGATAACGGCGCGACATTTGTAGTGAATACGGAAAATGGAAAACTTGGTGCAATTGATTGGCGATTCAACGGCTGGGGGTCACTACCTGTTGAGGATTACCAAAAAGATGACTTGGTGGCAGCAGTCATGGCAAATCGAGCACAGGCTGAAATTATTCGAAGCGAAATGGTCAACGAAGGCGGTGGCATCCATGTCAACGGCAGTGGGCTGTTGCTGGTAACCGAAACTGTTCAACTCGGTGTCGAAAGAAACCCCGATTGGACTAAAGCTGAAGTTGAACAGGAATTAAAAGAAAAACTTGGTGTGAACGATATTGTCTGGATTAGACGTGGACTAACTCGTGATTACGAAGCCTACGGAACTAAGGGGCATATCGATATAGTTGCCTGCTTTTCCGATGAGCAGACCATCCTGATGCACGACCAGCAAGATCAGAATCACCCCGATTACACGGTTAGCCATGAAGTGGCAGCGCGGCTAGCTGAACTGCAAAATATCAACCTGATCAAAGTTCCGGCCCCTAAGGTTCTAAAAGATCAACGCGGCTTTGTTGACTACTCGTATATCAACCACTACATCCTTAATGGAGCGGTTCTACTCTGCGCATTTGATGATGCCAACGACGCTGAGGCAAAAGCCATCTTGGCCGAGGCCTACCCGGGCCGCGAGATAAGACTGATTGACGCAAGGCCGATCTTTGCCAAAGGCGGCGGAATTCACTGCATTACCCAGCAGCAACCTGCCGTTTAGTGCAGCAACGGCGTGGATTTTATAAAGGTCAGATTAAGGGCGTAAATTAGCCTTATGCCCCAAACCCCTCTACATGCTGAACATGCCCGACTCGGTGCTAGCTTCACCGATTTCGGTGGCTGGGACATGCCGGTTCGTTACAGCAGCGACTTGGCTGAACACGAGGCGGTTAGGAACAGCGCTGGGCTATTTGATATAAGCCACATGGCAGAGATTTTTGTTTCAGGACCGCAGGCGGCAAGTTTCCTAGATTACGCCTTAGTTATCCAAAGCTCTGCAATTGCCATCGGTAAAGCCAAATACGCACTGATTTGCAACGCTCAAGGCGGCATCATCGACGATCTAATCGTCTACCGTTTGGCAGACGATGAATTTTTGGTTATCGCCAACGCCGGTAATAGACATGCCGTTGTCCACGCGCTAAAAGAACGCGCAATTTTCCAAGGCTTTGTTGGTGTTGAAGATAAGAGCGATGATTTTGCTCTGCTTGCACTCCAGGGGCCACTTGCCACCGAACTTTTACAGCAAGTCGTTGATACCGATCTTTCAGCACTTCCCTACTATTCGATCGCTCGTGGAAAAGTATCTTCGGTAGATGCCTTCTTATGTCGAACCGGATATACCGGAGAAGACGGTTTTGAAGTAATGGTTCCGGCAGCTGATGCGGTCAAGATTTTCAACTCACTTCTGGAACTTGGCATTACTCCATGTGGTCTAGCATCGCGCGATACTCTGCGACTAGAAGCAGGTATGCCACTATACGGACATGAACTAAATCTTGAAATCAATCCCTACCAGGCTGGCCTCGGCAGAGTAGTGAAATTAGAACGGGATGATGATTTTGTTGGCAAGAGCGCTTTGGCGGCACTGGCTCAGAAAGCTCAGGATTCGGTTTTGGTTGGCCTTGTCGGCAGCGGCAAAAGAGCAGCGAGAGCAGATTACGAGGTTTTCTCTTCGGACACGCTAATCGGAAAGGTTACCTCGGGAGCGCTATCGCCGACCCTCGGCTACCCTGTTGCCATGGCATATGTTTCCAAACAATTTTCCGATGTTGGCTCCGAAGTCGAAGTTGATATCAGAGGAACCAGATTGGCCATGACCGTGGTCAAGTTACCTTTCTATAAGCGTTCAAAATAATCGAAAAAGGATAGAAAATGAGCAATCCAACTAACCTGCACTACACCAAAGAACACGAGTGGGTAGCCATCGAAGGCGATGTTGCCACCATCGGAATTACCGCTTACGCTGCCGAGAAGCTTGGCGATGTGGTTTTCGTGGATCTACCTAAAGTTGGTTCGTCTACTACATACATGAAAATTTGTGGCGAAATTGAATCAACCAAATCAGTTGGTGAACTTTATGCACCGCTCGATGGCGAAGTTATCGAAATTAACAGTGTTGTGGTTGATGCTCCGGAGACTGTCAACTCAGACCCTTTTGGATCTGGCTGGTTGATCAAAGTTCGCTTCAGCTCACTTCCTGAGCTAATGACCGCCAGCGAATACGATGCACTTACCGGTGAGGGCTAAGAACTAAATGGTTTTACCGCACGAAGATTTCAAGTATCGACACATTGGGCCCGATGCGAGTGCGCAGAAGGACATGCTGGATTTTCTCGGTTACAAATCGCTTGCTGATCTTCTAGATGCGGCTTTACCCGACTCAATCAAGTTTGTTGGAGACTCCACTCTTCCCGCTGCTATCAGTGAAGCAGATGCAATAAGTGAGCTTAGAAAAATTGCCAGCAAAAACCGAATCACTACTTCACTTATTGGTCAGGGTTACTATGGCACCCATACCCCGTCGGTAATTAAAAGAAATGTGCTGGAAAATCCGTCCTGGTATACCGCTTATACGCCTTACCAACCGGAAATCTCGCAAGGTCGATTAGAAGCACTGATTAACTTTCAAACCATGGTTACCGATTTAACCGGTATGAAAACCGCTAATGCATCGATGCTCGATGAGGGAACAGCTGCTGTCGAGGCGATGCTAATTGCCAGAAGAACTTCGAGTGTTGAAAGCAATGTCTTTTATGTTTCAAGCGATATCTTCAAACAGACCAAAGCTCTAATTGACCACCGGGCAGAACCGGTAGGCATCGAAGTCAAGTATTTTGATCTAGCGAGTGCTAGCGCTAACCCAGAACTTCTAAGCGGGGATTTCTTTGGTGTCCTGGCGCAGTATCCGGCAGGTTCTGGAGAAATCTATGACCTTAGTAAGCTATTTGCCCATGCGCAAAGTAAGAATGCTGTGGCTATCGCTATCGCCGATCTACTAGCCCTAACCCTTTTGACCCCGCCTGGCGAAATGGGTGCCGATGTCGTCGTAGGTTCAACCCAACGATTTGGTGTTCCGATGGGCTTCGGTGGCCCACACGCAGGTTACCTAGCGGTAAGAAACGAGCTAGAGCGCAGCATGCCGGGCAGGCTCGTCGGCGTCTCCATTACCACCGAAGGCTCCCCTGCATACCGTCTAACTCTGCAAACCCGTGAGCAGCACATCAGGCGCGAAAGAGCAACCTCAAACATCTGCACCGCACAGGTGCTTCTGGCAGTTATGGCTGGTATGTATGCTGTCTACCACGGACCAGCAAGACTAAAAGCTATTGCCGAGGATGTCTATGGTAAAGCTCACCGGCTGGCTCAATCGCTAATTGCTGCCGGGTTAGATGTTCCTACCGCTGAATTTTTTGACACCTTTGAAATCTGTGGCATCGACGCGAATACTGTATTTGCTAAGGCCAGAGCTAAGAACATAACCATGAACCTGATAAGTGATAGTTGCATCAGCATCTCGGTGGATGAAACTACAGCCGAGCAAACACTTTTCGATGTGCTAGACGCTTTCGGGGTAACCAAGCTAGTTGATGCGGCCCAAGGAAAACCAAAACTCGAGCGAAAGTCTTCTTACCTCACTCACGAGGTCTTTAACTCTTACCACAGCGAGACCGCGATGCTTCGGTATCTAAAGCGTCTAGCCGATTACGACTTTGCGCTAGATCGCGGAATGATTCCGCTTGGCTCTTGCACAATGAAACTGAATTCAACCACTGAAATGGAAGCTGTTACTTGGCCAGAGTTTGCCGGTCTTCACCCGTTTGCGCCTAAAGAAGATGTTCAGGGTTATCTAGAGCTAATTGAACAACTGACTTCTTGGCTATCCGATGTCACCGGTTATTCCGATATTTCACTTCAACCTAATGCTGGAAGCCAAGGCGAACTTGCTGGGCTCTTGGCTATTCGCGGCTACCACCTATCTCGTGGCGATAAGCAAAGAACAATCTGCTTAATTCCTTCATCGGCACACGGCACCAACGCTGCCTCTGCAGTCTTAGCCGGTATGCAGGTGATCGTTGTTGCCTGCGATGACCAAGGTAACGTCGATGTAGCGGATCTAACCTCCAAGATTGCAGAAGCTGGCGATAAGCTGGCGGCTCTGATGGTGACTTACCCGTCAACCCACGGTGTTTACGAAGAGGCAATTGCTGAAATTTGTGATCGGGTTCACGAAGCTGGTGGACAGGTATACATCGACGGTGCAAACACAAACGCGGTGGTTGGTTACGCCAAGTTTGGTTCATTCGGTGGCGATGTATCGCATCTAAACCTTCACAAAACTTTCTGCATTCCGCACGGAGGTGGTGGACCAGGTGTTGGGCCAGTCGCTGCAAGATCGCACCTAGCTGCCTTCCTACCCGGACACAATCAGGCTCAGTCAGAACTACCTAGCTATGGTCCTGTTTCAGCAGCGCCATTTGGCTCAGCGAGCATTCTTCCAATTTCCTGGGCCTACATTCGAATGATGGGTAATGCGGGACTGAAAGATGCCACTGCTGTTGCAGTTCTCTCAGCGAACTACATTGCCAAGAAGTTAGAGCACGCATACCCCTTGCTCTATACCGGCAAAAACGGTTTGATAGCTCACGAGTGCATCATCGACATCAGAGGTATCACTAAGGACACCGGGGTGACCGGAGAGGACATCGCCAAGCGTTTGATCGACTACGGATTCCACGCGCCAACCATGTCTTTCCCAGTTGCCGGAACTCTGATGATTGAACCAACAGAATCTGAACCGATGCCAGAAGTTGAGCGCTTTATCAGTGCGATGTTGGATATCAAGACTGAAATCGATGCTGTTGCCAATGGTGATTTCACAATCGAGGACTCTCCACTTAGAAATGCGCCACACACTGCTAAGTCAATCGTTCAGGAATGGAATAGAAAGTATTCTCGAGAAGTTGCGGTATTCCCAGCTGGGCAGTTTAGAAGTAAGTACTGGCCAATTGTGAACCGGATCGACAATGTCTACGGCGACCGCAACCTTGTTTGCTCATGCCCACCAATAGAATCCTTCGCCAATTAGCCAATAAAGCAACCACGACAGGTGTAGGACTCCGCCTGAGTCCTCTGCCTCGGCTAGAATCTAACCATGACTACCCCAACCATGAATGTTCCTTTAGAAGTCTGGCTGGTCACAGCCACAGTAATCACTGCCGTGATCGTGATCGATCTACTTTTCCAGTTAAATCGTAAGGGTGACCCAACTTTCAAAGAATCCGCAATCTTTACCAGCATCTTTTTAGCCTGCGCGCTCGGTTTCGTCTTTGTAGTAAATCAGGTTTGGGGTGAACCATTTGGTGATGAATACTTGGCGGGTTTTATCACGGAATACAGCTTGTCGGTTGATAACCTATTCGTCTTTCTCATCATCTTTACTAAGTTGGCAGTTCCAGAGAAAGCTAAGCGTCAAGCACTAACCGTTGGTATCCTCATCGCCTTGGTGTTGCGCTTTATTTTCATTGCCATCGGTGCCGTTGCAATTTCGGCATTCTCTTGGGTTTTCTACATCTTTGGTGCGTTCTTGATTTACACCGCTTACACCCTAGTCCGCGACCATTTCAAAAAACATGACGCGGACGAGCCTCCAGGCGGCAAGTTCATCGAATTCATCAAAAAGAGAGTCAACGTAACCGACGATTACCACGGTGCGAAAATCTCGATTAGAAAAAATGGTAAGCGCTATTACACTCCGCTACTATTTGCGATGATTGCAATCGGTAGCGCTGACATCCTGTTTGCTCTAGACAGCATCCCAGCTGTGTATGGTCTGACCAAAGAACCTTACATTGTCTTTACCGCAAATGCCTTCGCACTACTTGGCCTTCGTCACCTTTACTTCCTAATTGCCGGATTGCTAACCAGATTGAAGTATCTAGGCCTCGGTCTGTCCGTGATCCTCGGCTGGATAGGTCTAAAGCTAACTATTCACGCCCTGCAGAAAAACGAGCTCCCATTCATTAATGGTGGCCAGAAGGTTACTAACCTTCCTGAAATTACAACAGACGTATCGTTGAGCGTAATTCTGACAACAATCACAATCGCGACGATTGCCTCTTTGATCGCCACTAGGAACAAGTAAGTTGCAGAAACTAAGGAAAACTGAACTTCAGGTTTCCGATATCTGCTTTGGCGGTAACGTTTTCGGCTGGACTGCTGACCAACTTGATTCGTTTAGATTGCTCGATGGATTCATAGAACACGGTGGCAATTTCATTGATACCGCCGATGTTTACTCCTCCTGGAAGCCAGGCAATTCAGGCGGTGAAAGTGAAACTATTATCGGGAATTACCTGAAGCTAAAAGGTAACCGAGATCAAGTGGTTATTGCCACCAAGGTAGCAATGTTGGAAACCAGAAAAGGCCTTTCCAAAAGCAACATAATTGCAGCCTGCAACGATAGTTTGGCCAGGCTGCAGACCGATTACATCGATATTTACTACGCCCACAGCGACGATACTGAAACTGACCTTACAGAGACACTAGAAGGCTTTAACTCCCTGGTTGAACAAGGTAAGGTCCGTTACATTGCGGCTTCTAACTACACATTTGATCGACTAAACCAAGCGCTAAACATCTCAAAAGAGAACAACCTTGCTTCCTATGTAGCACTGCAAAACCGTTACAGCCTCGTCGCCAGAGAACCCTACGAATCCGACGGCGCAAAATCTGTTGAGGAATTCAAGATTTCGGGGCTCCCCTACTCAACTCTCGGAAGCGGCTTCTTAAGTGGAAAATATCGCGCTGGAGAAACAGTCGATTCACAACGTGCCGAAGGCGTAAAGAACAATTACCTGAATGCCGAGAACATTGAACTACTAAAGCGCTTAGAGCAAGTAGCTAACGAGTATGAGGTTTCTAACACTGCCGTCGCTCTAGCTTGGCTTAGAAGGCAGCCCGGTGTAACTGTTCCGCTGGCCTCGGCTAGAACCCTCGCCCAACTTGAAGCATTGATGCAAAAAGTCGAACTGACTACCCAAGAACTTAGTTTTATTGCTGGTGAATAAAGCTTTTTAGAGCACTGAGAAACTCTTGGGGTTTTTCCTCATGCGGAATATGTCCACAGCTAGAAATCTCAACTAACTTTGCCAAAGGAATCTCAGCGGCTACTTTTCTAGAACTAGCTGGAGGAATAATCCTGTCACCATCTGCTACAAAAACTAAGGCCGGAACCGAAAGCTCCGCTAGGTGATTTTGAATCCTAGATTGAACTCCGTAGCGAGAAAACTCCCAGAAGGCTGCTTCCCAGCCTCTGATTTTCAGCGGCCTAGTGTAGTTTTCTAAAACTTCTTCAGTGATGCCTTCTTTATCGACCCAAGAGGCATAGAGAATCTTCATACCCGTTTTTTGAAAACCAGCGACCAATCTAGGGCCAATCCAATCAAAAGCCTTAGTCTTGAGAATCTTTCCTAGAAATTTATTCACCGGCGGAGCATTTAAGATTGCCGGCTCTTCAAGCACTAGTGCCTTTACCCGATCTTGATGATCTAGCGACCATTCGGCAGCGATGCCAGCTCCCGCTGAATGGCCGACCAGAATAACCTTCTTGCTTTTGCCAAAATGGTTGATTATTGAATCTAAGAGTCTTACTTGGGCTGGAAAGGTGTATGGGTTTAGCCCATCCCACGATTTTGGCCTTACCGTTAGCCCAAAACATGGGCGGTCGTAACTGATAACGTCCCCGAATTCAGTCAGGTCATCAAGTATTTTCCGGTAGCTGAAGGTACTAGCACCGAATCCGTGGAGCAGAACTACGATGCAGTCGCTGGCTTTACCCTTGGCGAATTCGTAATGAACATCAATGCCGTTGAGCTGGATGAAATTGGAGTAATCACCGGCCAGCTCCTTCTCGTCAAACTTACCCTTAGTCCCCGAGATTCTAAGCATGTTACCTATTTCAGATTGCTCTCAATAAGTTTGATAATCTCTGGATCGTTCGGCTGAGTAGTTGGTCTAAACCGGTGTATTGAACCATCCGGCAAGATCAAGAACTTTTCAAAGTTCCACTTCACATTTCCGGCCTTGCCTGATCCATCCTTGACCTTGGTTAACTCCTGATAAAGCGGGTGTGCACCTTTGCCATTGAGTTTTGCCTTTTCAGTCATCGGGAATGTAACTCCCCAGGTTGTTGAGCAGTACTCTGCGATATCGGTGCTTTCTTTGAGCTCTTGGAAGAACTGGTTTGATGGAACACCAATTACAGTAAAGCCCTTAGCTCCGTACTTTTTTTGCATGGCTTCTAAAACTTCATACTGAGGACTTAGGCCACATCTTGATGCAACGTTTACCACCAGGGTAACCGGCTTGAGCAATTCTCCAAAAGTAGTCAATTCTCCGTTTAGTGCAGTGATTTCAATATTTTTTAGGTCCATGGTCAGAGCCTACCCGATTAAGGTTTAGTCTTTTAGAGCCAACCTAATCAAAGGAACCAAAGATGGATCTAGCGGGAAAGATAGTCGTCGTTACTGGAGCAGGAAGCGGCATGGGGCGAGAGTTGGCTCTGGAGCTGACTCGTCGAAAAGCAAAAGTTGCCTTAGTGGATTTTAGAGAAGTAACCCTCAAAGAAACTGCAAAGCTAGTTAAATCACTTGGTGGAACATGCTCAAGCCATGTCCTGGATGTTTCAGATGCAAAGGCGGTTGCAGTGCTGCCGGCAGCGGTAAAAAAGTCACTCGGACAAGTTGATGCGCTAATCAATAATGCGGGCATCATTCAGCCTTTTGTGAAGGTGAATGATTTGAGCATGAAAGATGCCATGCATGTGATGAATGTCAACTTCAACGGCCCGCTGATGCTGACCAAGGCCTTTCTACCAGAGTTACTAACCAGACCACAGGCACACATCTTGAACGTATCTTCGATGGGAGCCTATGCCCCGGTTCCAGGCCAAAGCGTCTACGGTGCATCCAAAGCAGCAATAAAGCTATTCACCGAGGGTCTTAGATCCGAACTCATGGGAACAAATGTCGGAGTAACAATTGTTTTTCCAGGGGCAATTGAAACCAACATCGCTGCAAACTCTGGAATGACGGCTATGACCGCAGATGCCGACAGTGCAAATTTTCCGACCACCAAGGCCAATGTCGCAGCAAAGCTAATGATTGAGGCAATTGTGAACAACAAGCCGCGACTAGTTATTGGAAAAGATGCGAAAACTATGGACTTCATTAGCCGGCTAAACCCCGTATACGCCGCGAAATTGATTTATAAGCAAATGGCCTCCCTATTGAAGTAGAAGCCGTAGTTACCCTAAAACCAAGCTTTAGAAAATATCGCTAATCAAATCTGTGCTCGTTTCGCTATCACCCAAACGTTGAAGTCGAAGAGGCTAGATCATCCAGGAGAACCACAACGGTTGCAACTCTTCTCCAAAGTAAAGAGGGACTAGTTGGTGCCCACAGGCCCGCCAACCACCATCTGGATAAGCCGCGAACTAAAGTAAGTTCTGCTGGTTCATAGAGCTAAAAGATAGTTTTTAGCCAATGGCTGGCCTAGGTAAGCGCATAGCATTAGATAAATAGGCCAGAATGATTACGCATGAAAGTGTATTTTTGCTTGAAATGGTTGCAGAATTAACCAGGGGGAATTATGAGCAACATTAGGACGTACTTTAGCGAGCGCTTTCCGCTTGCAATCACGAGCGTTCACTCCCTAGCCACCGCATCATTCCTAGTTGGAATCAGCAGTAATACCCAGAATTGGCAAGTAATGCTCTGTATAGCTGTTGGTTTTTTCTTCTTTATGCTCCGAATGAGAGTCACTGATGAATTCAAAGACTCCAGCCATGACAACAGCAACTATCCCGATCGCCCGGTTCAACGCGGAATTATTAGCCGTAATCAGTTAATCTCGATTGGCATTATTTCTCTTCTGCTAGAAATCACGTCAGCAGTTCTAGCAGGAATGTTTTCCAATAACCTAGCTGCCGCTTGGTTTTATCTGGCAATACTTGGCTACTCGGCTCTCACTCGTTTTGAGTTTTTTGCTCCTAAATTTCTGGATAGACACTTCAATATCTACTTCTTATCCCACCAGGCGATCTTTCTGCTCTACCCGCTGTGGTCGTTCAACTTATTTCAAACAGAGATAAGCCTTATCAACTTAGGCCAAGCGACTTCCTTTGTTTTGTTTATGGCAAGCATGGAGATTATGCGCAAATATGAAATCCGCAGAAATCCCTCTGGAGAAATTGTGCTGGACACCTACCTTGCGGTTTGGAAAACCTGGGCTTTTTGGATCATGTTGGGAATCACTGCTCTTGGCTCAGCTTTACTTTACCTACCGGCCCAACAACCAATATTCGTCATCATCGGCTTACTCTCTTGCCTTCTGATGATTTTGATTCGTAAACAAAACGAAGCGGTTAGATTAGTTGTAGCTATCACCTTCCTGGTGTTAAGCGGATTGTGCTTCTGGTTATGACAAACTTAGGCTCCAAAGCGGAAAACCTTATCCAGCTCAGGGATAACTATCGGGTTGATGTGCCAGCGTTTCTTGCTATCCCGTTTGAAGAGCTTTTTCAAAACTACCCGGACCTCTCAGAAAGCCTTGTCCAAAGCGTTAATGAATTCCTGAGTGATCAGATTGAGTTATCAACCTGCCAGGCGCATTTACAGGGTTTGTTGGCAAATCTTTCTGTAGATGATGCATCCCTAAACAAGCTTGCTGCCGAAATTGAAGCCAAAGGAATGCAAAAGGTAAGTTTTCGAACTTCAGCATTACTTGAAGATGGTGGCACGGACTCCTTTGCCGGACAGTATCAGTCTTTCCTTGATATCGACTTCAGTATGGAAAGCCTTCGGGAATACTCTGTCCGGTGCTTTAACAGCATGCTTTCTGATCAGGTGCTCTCCTACTCCAAACTTCGGGGAATTAGTCATTTCTTACTTGGCGGCTCGGTAATTGTGCAAAAGATGTTTTACGGCAACAGTTCTGGGGTGCTCTTTACCGAGAATGGTTTCGGTGAACTGCAACTGGCGGTTAGCGACTCTTGGCAGAACACAGCGGTTGAGGGTGAAAATGCCAGAGAAATCAGAATTCCTAGATTTGGCCTACAAAAGGCCCAACTTCCCAGCCAACTGAAAAGACTCTGCGAAGATGCATTACGAATTGAGGCTTCAATAGGAAGACCCATCGATGTTGAATGGGCCGTAAACCAAGATTCTGTCGCCTTTTTACAATTTCGTCCAATAACCCAGCCGATGCTTGAATACAGCTTTGAATGGGATAGTACTAACATTTCCGAGAACTACCCGGGGATAACTTTGCCTTTGACCTACTCGGTGATTCGGCAATTCTACGGTTCTGTCTATTTGTCTTTTTTCCGAATGCTAGGTGCCAAAGAAAAAGATATCGCCGAAGCGGCTCCGATAACCGAGAACATGCTCGGATATTTAGATGGTCGCGTTTACTACAGAATTACCAACTGGTATGAGGCAATCAAGCTGATGCCTGGAAAACGCAACCAAGAATATTTCGAGGCAATGCTAAATCCCGTTAGGAAGAGAGGCAAAGCTGAGCAGAGCAAAATGGACCTAAAATCCATTCTGACGATTTTCCGCCTTAGCTATCTGCTATTTCGTTCCGAAAGTATATCTAAAAAGTTTTCCAAGGAGATCGCTGAAAAGATTGCTGGCTTTGATGCGGTGAACTTTGACTACATCAACGCAGCAACAATCTTGGAATCGGGTAAGAAGATCCGCCGTGAGGTGCTAAACCAGTGGGCTGTCACTATTTTGAATGACGTTAGGCTTATGGTCTTTCATGGAATTCTGCAGCGACTATATGCCAAAAGTGAAAATCCTAAAGACTATTTGGTTTTGATGGCTGGATTAACCGACAAGGCCAGCATCAGGCCACTCGAGCAATTGAGCCGTCTCGGTCAAATCGTTGAACAGGCCATGGGCTTAGAACAAGTCCAAGATCTCTCAGAGTTGAGTAAGACACCGAGCTTCACAAGGGTAAAGCAGGCTGCCGGTGAATATGTGAACGAGTTTGGCGCTAGAACTCCAGGCGAACTGAAGCTTGAAAACCAGAGAATCACAGACAACCTTTTTAGCATTTTGGAACTTGCCTTGAAATCTTCTAAATCCGGAATTGATGCTTCACCGAGCCAAGAAACCAGGCAATTTGCCTGGCCAACCAACCAGTCTGTGTTGTTACGCCCAGTCATTGGCTATGTTGCTAAAAACACTAGGCGAGCGATTGACTGGCGCGAGCGCTTTAGGTTTAACCGAGCGCAAACCTTCAACCTCTCCCGTAAGGGCTTCGACACGGTAGGTAAGGCCCTTTATGAGGAGGGGATTCTGGCCTCGCCGAGGGATATTTACTGGCTAACCGATCACGAAGTTGACGAATTGGTTGGCGCTCATGCACCGATACTCGATGCCAAGCCGTTAGTTCAGGCAAGAAAGCTAAAGTTTGCCGAGTATGAAAAAGTAGAAAAGACCCTAGCAGTTCAAGGCTCCGGCCGGATAGCCGGCATGCACCAGGTAAATGTTGAAGCTATCCCTAGCGAGGATGGCATCGCTGGAAACGGCGTTGCCCCTGGTGAGGTAACTGCGGAGGTAATTGTTGTTAAGACCTTCGACCCAACGGTAGATGTCAGAGGGAAAATTTTGGTGGTTCACTACATTGATCCAGGCTGGACCCTGTTATTTACTCAAGCGGCCGGAATTGTCGCTGAACGCGGTAATGCCCTTTCACATGCGGCAATTATCGCTAGAGAAATAGGTATCCCTGCCATCGTTGCAGCGGTAAACGCCACAAACAATCTAGTTACTGGCGAAATAGTGACCATCAACGGCAATACGGGGATAATCAAAAAGTGAACCGTATCAATGAACTGCTAAAACTGATTGGCTGGCCCGGCTTGATCACCCTGCTTAGCATTCTTAGCTCTTGGACAGCAATCGGATTCCTGCTTTCCGAAAACGTGAAATTAACTGTGGTCTTTGGAGCTATCGCTTTTCAATTAGATGTTCTCGATGGTTATCTTGCTAGGAAACTAAATAAGACCAGTGATTTTGGTAGACAACTAGATTCGCTATCAGATGTCATTAACTACTCACTACTGGCAGCACTGGTCACCTCGCAATATTTGCTGCCGAATTTACTTGGTTATATTGTCGGATTTCTAATTTTGGCTTTCGGTATTTTGCGACTAGCACTATTTAATATCAAAGGTTTTTATAACGAAGGTGAAGTTCTCTACTATCGAGGCATAATTACCTGCCACCTATCACTTGCTACGTTGCTAATCTATGTTGCGGAGCGGATTCTGCCAATCGAAAACCTGCCTTACCGTGACTTATTGATTGCTCTGATACTTTCTCTTTTAGCCATCGGACAACTGTCCCAGATCAGGACCCGTAAAACTGGTGTGCTGATTTTCTGGATACCGGTATCTATCTTGATTGGAGTCGGTGGCCTGCTATGGCTGTAAGGGCCACCTTTGAGATTGCTGGTCAGGATCAAGCAGCCCTGATACAGGAAATATTCAATACTTCCCAAGACCAACCTGAGCTGACTCCCCGCTCAATTTCTGTTCTTAGAGACTTAGCTCAACGGCAGGCTTTAGCAGTTGTCTTTGTTGATCAAGTACTTGCCGGCTGGGCAGCCGTTGAACCGCTTGCCCGAAATCTATCTGAAGTTGGCATGGTTTATGTAAAACCTGAGTTTCGAGGCGCAGCGGTGTTTAACGAACTGATGCAGGTAATTGCTGCTAGGCCAGAGCGGATGCTGCTGGCTACCTACGACAAGTCCCTGATTAGGTATGTGGTGAGCGCTTGGCAGGCTAAGCAGACTAATTTATTTGGCGCGATAGTTTTATCTCGTGGCAAGTTTCTAACTAAGCGACTAAATGCAGCAAGCGGCAAGGCGATTAGGAATAAGTTGCAAAAGAGCAAACCGCTCTATGCGATTGTGGGGGAAAGATAAATGGAAACACTTTTGTTAGCGCTGGCCCTTGCCGGTTTATATATAGCCTTTTTAGCTCTTTTAGAACTCTCTAGAAGAAAGTTTGGGGTTTCGGCAGAGATCACTAGAAGGATTGCCCACATTGGAACTGGGCTTTGCACATTGCTTAACTTTTCGCTTCTCCCCTCCCCTTGGTTCCTCTCGCTTGTGGTAGTTGCCCTAATTGGCGGACTAATCTCACAAAGATTTGGAATCCTCACCGCCATTCATGCGGTGACTAGAAAAACCTACGGTGAGTTATTTTTACCCCTTGGCACATTAATTAGCTTTGTTATTTGTTCAGGAAATAAAGAGATATTTGTGCCAAGCATTCTGGTTTTAACCTTCGCCGATAGCTTTGCCGGGCTGGTCAGTAATTTCTATAAACAACCGCGAAAAATGTTTCGTGGATCGTTGGTGTTTTTTGCCGTCTCCCTAATTGTCTTACTGAGCACTTCAAGTGCAGATATCTGGTTAGCACTTTTGATTAGCGCAGCCTTGACATTAGTTGAGAGGGTTTCCCCGCTGGGTTCAGATAACTTGACTGTGCCAGCCGCCGCGGCACTATTTCTTCTTTTGCTTTAGCGAGAGCTTTCTCATCAAAACATCGCTTGAGGCATGAACGATAAAGGCAAGCAATAACGCTAGATACAAATAACTACCTTCTGGTCTAAACACCAGGTTCAAAACAATTCCATAGCCAATAGCACCATCGGCGTTATCAAAGAAAGCTTGGATTAGCCTGCCTAACTGAGTCTTCGCCTTTGAGCCGGGCAAGATCTCTAGCCTTCGCTTGATGAAGCTGTTTACGAGCTCCCCCAGGACATAGCCGGCACAACAAAGTGGCCCCACTAACCAAGGATCTTGCTGGAATACCGGAGCTACCCAGCCCTGGGTCAATGAGAGGTAATGCAGCATCAAGGTGATTGCGGTTCCCCCGACCAAATACAGAACTGCCCCACGCCAGTTCTTATTAGGGCCAAATAGCCGTTTTCCACCCAGTTCCAAACCAAAGTCCATCGGCTTATTTAGTGCCATCAGCCAGCGCTTTTTCATGCAGGCTATAAAAAATAGTCCAGACAGCAAGATCGGCAAGAGCAAGCTAAAGGCCTGCGCCAGAGTGAGTAAGGCTTGTTCAAAAGGCATCAGATATCTATCCCCCTAATCTGAAGATAACCGAGCATTAGGTTGATTCTAGCCACAGCAAAGCCGGTTTAGCCATCAGCCCGAATCCCGAAGAAATATTCAGGGTTTCTTCAGTTTTCGGCGTGTCGGCAAACTTCCATATGCCAAACTCTATTTACGCCAACGCTGGATAACGGGACTAAAAGCCCACAGATAAATGGCGGATCAGTAATTGCTTTATTTCACTTGAATATCCCTATTCGAAAGGTTAATTAGTGTCTTCAAAATCAAAAGGCCTCAGAGGTCGTATTTCCACTCTGACTGCAGCTCTGGCGCTGTCAGCACTTGCCCTAACCGGTTGTGCTCCAGCCGAAGAAGCAGCGGATTACGGTGAGTTGAACATTCAGCTCTCCTGGATCAAAAACTCCGAGTTCTCCGGTGCTTACTTCGCCGTAGAAAACGGTTACTACACCGAAGCTGGTTTCAGCAAGGTGAACCTAATCGCAGGTCCTGCAGCAACCGAAGCAGAAGTGCTTTCCGGTAACGCACTTGTCGGTATCGCAAACCCAATTTCAACTGCGCCAGTTATCTTGAACGAAGATGCTCCGCTAAAGATTATTGGAACCACTTACCAGAAGAACCCATTCACCATTCTTTCTTTGAAGGAAGGTGCAAACATTGCAACCATCGATGACCTAATCGGTAAGCGCATTGGTGTTCAGGCTGGTCCAAACGAGACGCTATTCGATGCCCTGCTAAAGGCAAATGGAATCGATGCTTCTAAGGTCACCAAGGTTCCAGTTCAGTACGATCCAGCTCCGCTAGTAAACCGTGAAGTTGATGGTTTCTTGGCCTACGTCACCAACGAGTCATTCGTTGTTGAAGACCAGGGCTACGAAGTTACCAACCTACTTTTTGCTGACAACGGTCTTCCGTTTGTGACTGAGAGCTTCGTTGTTACCCAGGAATCAATCGACACCAAGCGCGAAGCCCTAAAGGCTTTCTTGAAGGCAACAATTCGCGGTTGGAAGGATGCAATTGCTGACCCAGATGGTGGAGCAGATCTTGCTCTAAACACCTACGGTAAGGATCTAAACCTAAACGCTGACAAGGAGTACTACCAGTCAAAGACTCAGAACGAGATTCTAGTTCAGACTGAGGAAACTGCGGCAAACGGTTTGTTCACCATCAGCGATGAAATGATTGCCCTTAACCTGGCTACTCTAAAGTCTGCCGGTTACACAATCACCGCTGACCAGCTATTCGACATGAGCCTCCTAGCCGAGGTATACGAAGAAAACCCAGATCTAAAGGGATAATTCGACGTGTCAAGTTCCACTAATGCCGCTGCTCAGGGCTCAACAGCTCTGGGCAGCGGCATTACCATTTCTCGGCTCTCAAAAACTTTCAAAATTGGAAAAGATAGCTTAATCGCACTAGATGATGCCTCGCTTCATAGCGATAAGGGAAGTTTCCTATCACTTCTTGGTCCATCCGGTTGCGGTAAGTCAACAATCCTTAGAATCCTGGCCGGGTTGGAAACACCAACATCTGGTTTTGTAACGGTAGATGGCAAAGATCCCCAAGAACTTAGAAGTAATCACGAATTAGGTATCGCCTTCCAGGACTCAGCGTTGATGCCTTGGCGAAGCGTGCTATCGAATATCAAATTGCCGCTTGAAATCTCCGGCACAAAAGTTGATGACAAGGCACTAAAAGACATAATTTCTTTAGTCGGGCTTCAAGGTTTCGAAAATGCCAAACCTGCTCAACTCTCCGGTGGTATGCGTCAGCGAGTTTCCATAGCCAGAGCACTTATCGTTCAGCCATCGGTGCTTTTATTAGATGAGCCATTCGGTGCTCTGGATGATATGACCAGGCAGAGGCTGAATCTAGAACTACTTAGAATTTGGACTGAAAAACCCGCCACTACTTTAATGGTCACCCACGGTATCTCCGAGGCGATATTCCTCAGTGATCAAGTTGCCGTAATGAGTGCAAGACCCGGTCGTATTAAGGAAATCATTGATGTTACCCTGCCTCGACCTAGAACTCTCGAGATGATGCGCACTCCAGAATTCCACGCACTGCACGATAAAGCTTCGGAGTTGCTGTTCGGTCTGCACGGAGAGAACGCTACCGATGAATAGAGCTCGGCCACGCTGGGTTGGTGGCACGCTTGGTTCCTTTTCGATAATTGGCATTTGGTGGTTATCGGCAGTAACAGTATTTGCGCGCAGTTCGGATGACGGTATTGCCAGAACCGGTGCAATTCCAACACCGGTAGAGGTGCTAGCTAAGTTTGCCGAAGACGGTTTTGAGTTTTACTGGAAAAATGCAACGCTCACACTTTCTGAGGCTGGACTCGGATTCCTCTTTGGAAACCTGAGCGCTCTAGGTCTTGCCGCCATCGCGCTTATAGTTCCGAAATTAGAAAATCTAGCAACTCAGATTGCTGTGATTACCTACTGCATACCGATAGTCGCAATTGGGCCAATCATTCGATTGGTTCTAGGTGCCCCGGGAGAAGGCGAACCAGCTGGCGCAGCTGTTGCGCTAGCAGCGCTGAGTGTATTTTTCACCACCATGGTTGGAGCGCTAACTGGGGTGAAATCGGCTGATCAGGCCAGCTTGGACGTAGTCACTGTTTATGGCGGCGGATCTTGGCAGCGACTAGTAAAAGTTCAACTGCTGGCATCTCTCCCATCGATCTTCGCAGCCCTTCGGATTGCAGCCCCAGCAGCCTTTCTGGGGGCTATTCTGGGCGAATACGTTGGTGGGCCAGATCTAGGTTTTGGTCCGGCTCTAGTGAACGCTCAGCAGAGTTTAGAGGTAGCCAGAGTCTGGGGCCTGGCTTTGGTATCTGGACTAATTGCAGGTCTGGCCTACGCACTCTTTGGCATGCTAGCCCGCATTGTTACCCCTTGGTCTAAAGACAACCTAGGTGGCGCTTAATGAATACTCTTTCCAAGAGATTGCTAAAGACCACCTCAAATACCTTAATCTCCCTGGTAGTCGTTGCAGTGCTATGGCTATTTAGCCTTTGGGCCTTAGATGTCACCCCATACATCGGAAAAAATCCGATTGATGTTTTCAACTTCTTGTTTAACTCCGAAACTGCAGCAGAGAACCGAACGTTAATCTTTTCGGCTCTAAACCAAACCATGCTGGATGCCAGCATTGGTTTTGGTTTTGGCATGCTCTTTGCCACGCTGGTATCGGTTCTGTTTACCCTTTCAAAGGGCATCGAGCAGGCGCTGATGCCGATTGCCATGCTGCTTCGCTCTGTTCCGCTTATCGCCATGGCGCCAATAATTATCTTGATTTTTGGCAGAGCCGAACTAACAGTTGCGGTGATGGGTGCAATCGTGGTGCTTTTCCCAGCGCTAGTAAATATCGTTTTCGGCCTTAGATCAGTTACCCCGGCAATGTATGACTTGGCTAAGGTCTATGGGGCAAATAAACTGACGATTCTTCGAACTGTCGCTTTTCCCTCATCACTCCCATCATTCTTCGCCGCGGTAAAGATTTCCGTCCCAGGAGCAATAACCGGTGCTTTGCTTGTTGAATGGCTAGCCACCGGAAGCGGTATCGGGTACGGAATCGTATCGGCAGTCGGTCGGGCTAAAGCAAATGAAGTTTGGGCCTATGTGGTGGTAATAACACTGGTCTCGATACTTCTCTACAACATTGTTGCGCTTATTGAGGAATCAGTTTTAGCAAGATTTGGCTTCGCCGCAAGCAATTCATAAACAACAGGTTCAGTCAGCTTCACTTAGTCAAGTAACCTTGAAGTTATGGGAGTAAAAAGCGGAAAAGCAGGTGGTCAACCTGCTGCTAACTCCATTGAAAATCTCCTCCCGCCACTAGAAATGTCAAGCTACCTAGATTCAGGCTTGGACGCAACCCAGGTCAAAGACCGAGCTGATCTTGGGTTTAGCAATCAGCAAAATCTTTCATCGTCCCGTTCTGCTGCACACATCATTAGAAGTAACACACTGACACTATTTAACGCGGTAATTGCGATAGCTTTTCTGCTGGTTTTATCAACTGGTAACTGGCGGGATGCCCTCTTTGGTATTCCAGCCATGTTAAATCTAGTCCTCGGCATAGGGCAAGAACTTCGTTCCAAGCGAGCCCTGGACCGACTCAGTATTGTGAGCGCCTCGGGGGCTCGAGTCAAACGTTCGGGGCAACTAGTAGAAATCCCCGGCGCAGATATCGTTTTGGATGACTTTCTTGAAATAAGAGCCGGTGACCAGATTTTGGTTGATGCCATAGTGCTTGAAGCAGAATACCTGACAGTGGATGAATCACTTGTCTCTGGAGAATCGGAACCGGTAGATAAATCCCAGGGAGATGAGCTGGTCTCTGGATCAATTGTTTTATCGGGCCTGGCTAAAGTCAGAGCGATCCGAGTCGGTGCTAATAGCACCAGCGGACGGATCAGCCTTGAAGCAAAGAGATTTTCACTGGTCAGCTCTGAGATTAGGAATTCCCTGAATCGGATAATCCTGGTAATTTCGATACTCCTGCTACCAGTGACGGCAATAGCCAGCTACGGCCAAATTCAAGCCTTCGGTGGTTGGGATCTCTTTGTCTCGACTGCAAGGGCAAATGAAGTTTTGGTAGCAATAGTTGCCAGTGTTGTTTCCATGGTGCCGCAAGGTTTGGTTCTGCTAGCTAGCATCACCTTTGCAATTGCGGCAATTCGCCTTGCCAATAAAAAAGTATTAGTTCAAGAATTGCCTGCGGTAGAGACCCTTTCCCGAGTAGACGTGATCTGCTTCGATAAAACGGGCACATTGACAACTGGAGATTTAGCCGTTCAATCGATAACTGAACTAAATAAAAGTGTTCAGCTACATATCGATTGGACCAAGGTATTGGAGCACTTTTCCCGAGACCCTGAAGCGAACCTAACCGCCAAGGCCATCGGGACTTCCTTGAAGGAGTCAGAACCTCTAAATATTATTCAAAAGATACCCTTTGACTCAGCTAAGAAGTACTCCGGCTATACAATCCGATCAGATTCTGGGCTAGAAGAAACCTGGATCCTTGGTGCGCCAGAGATAGTTATCGATGAAGTTCAATTCCCAGAGGATTTCAACTCAGCCCAGCTTCTTGCAGCAGCTGGATACCG